>NZ_JAUBRO010000075.1:0-23362 GCF_036701945.1 Microcoleus sp. MON1_C1
GCTAAATATAATCTTTTCAATTTTCCTAACTTGAAAAGATTTGATGCCTTTTCACAATTCATATAGGATTGCTATACATTTAAAGCACACATAATATTTTTATACTTAAAATTTTTACGTCAATAAATTTAATTATATAAGTAAAGTAAATATTCAGATTTAGGAAAGGTCAAAAAGATGAGTGCAGTTGATGTAACATTTACTATTCCTGAGTCGAGTAATCAAGGTTTAGAATAGTGGGAAGTATCTACGAGTTTGCGGTGTGATTCGGGATGCACAGAAGCAGCCGCCTGAAATAGTTGCTATGTTGGGTAAAGTAAACTCTAATCTTTCTCCAGTATCAACCCTACTATAGCCATCCTCGCATCATTTGTGAATTTCTTACTCCCGAGCCAGCGGGTTCGGGGAGGGTTGGGGTGGGGTAAAAAATTTACGACTCCTGCAAGGATTGCTATATCTCAGTGTGGTTCAGTTGCCAGTATCCTCACTTTAACTGTCTCATATACAGCATTTATTGTCGTACTACAGCGGTTAGAAGAAATTGAACAACGCTTGAAGCGAATTGAGCGTAAAATAGACCTGAGTTTTTACGCTGATTTCCGTGCGAATCTCAAATCTGCACAAAATGCCTTTACAAGGAAAAATTATGATAACCGCAGAGCGTTTGAATCCCGGCTGTTTCGGGGTTGAACACAGCTCAAGCGATTTACAAAGATTACACTCTTACATCATTTGATAATCAGATACAGCTTGCCGATCAATATCTTTCTTCTTTGTTTTTAGCTTAGGTAGGTGAAATCCTTTGCTACTTAGAGTTAAAAGAAATCGAAGTGGCACCGAATTGTATACAGAAGGGAAAATTTTTTTGGCATCCCTTAGTTGTAAAATATATTGAAAAGATGTTGCTCCATGTCGATTCCGCAGACTGGAATAAGTTGATTGAGACACAGCCTAAAGTATTTTTACCAGAAAGGGACGGGCGATTAAATAAAATCCCAATCAAGTGGAAACAATTGTGATATCCCCTTGAGGCAGGATTTCGGAGCGATGCCAGAACCGGAGGTAGTGTTCTAGTTCCTGAGATGGAGCCTTAATCCCCTTTTCATAGGTGGTTTCTAGCAAATGTACAATTGGTTTGAGTTTCTTCCACGTCATATTTGCAGGCGAGTTGACCGAGTCAGGCAAACGAGAATTGTCTGCCACTGAGTATCACGGTCATCTGCTGGGATTGGTTCTAAACTTCTAGCTTTGCCGCCTCTGGATAAAATACCCATCTTGACTTTGGCTTTACTATTTCCAAGAACTCTATAAATTGAAGTGATTGATTTGATAAAAAAGAACATTTGCTCTTATGAGTGGAGTTTGACTAAAGTAAAGGCATCAAAGAAAAACGCCAGCGAACATTAACCAGTCAGCTTCAACTAGACATTCACCCGTGAGGTTTGCCATGAAATCCACTCTCTCCAACAGCGTTAACGCAAAAATGAAAACCGCCAGCCATCAAAAGCCTTTACAGGCTACGCCTCAAAAACCAGAGGAAAAAGCCTTAACTCGCGGACAGCATTTAGCAGATACCCTAGCAGCGAAAGTGGGATCGTGGCCCTTTTTGATTGGACAGACAGTAGTCCTCGCCGGGTGGGTGGGCGCCAACCTGACACCGGGCATTCCTCACTGGGATCAGCAGCCCTTCATCCTGCTAAACTTAGTATTCTCCTTTGCCTCTGCTTACACTGCACCGATTGTGTTAATGAGTCAAAACCGCCAGTCGGATGCCGAACGCGAACAAAATCTCTACAATCATCAAGTTAATCTCAAAGCCGCTAACGATGTGGTACTACTGCACGAAAAGCTCGATCGATTAAGCCACCACATTCCTGACTTAATGGAAAAGCTCAATCAGCAACAGCAGTCTGTCAGTCCCATCAAAGAGATGGTGATGCCAGCCCCCGTTAAGGCAATTACCGAAGTTAATGAAGCAGCTAAGCCGTCTGCTTCCGCTCAGAAGCAGAAGGCTGAGGTTCCCATACTACTTCCCCAAGTATTTAAATCGAACTTTTACTCATCAAAATATGCAGAAGTGATGCCAATTTCACTTCCAACTCAAAAGCCCTCTACACATTCGGTATCCGCGTTAAGCTATTTCAAGCTGTGACAAGCGACGTTACTAACCAGTGAATGAGAGCGTCAGTCTCGCCAATCTGTTAAGTAACAGTTCTAACCTAAAAAAAACCTATAAATCAATTAATCTCCGGCACTATTGCAGGCCTACTCCCATCACAATCTAGGCAGTTAGATATGAACCCCTTCCTTACCGCTATTTCCACAGGTATTACAGCTTTCGCAGCCACAAATTTAGATGATATTGTCATCTTGCTGCTGTTTTTCTCCCAAGTCAATGCTGTTTTTAGACGGCAACACATTGTTACAGGACAATATCTTGGGTTCGCAGCACTGGTGCTGCTTAGTCTTCCTAGCTTCTTTGGCTGTATGATGGTGCCGCGCCCTTGGGTGGGGATGTTGGGGTTAGTGCCAATTGCCATTGGAGTCAGCCGCCTGCTAAATCGAGATACAGAGGCTGAGGATGAAAATACAGCTACAGATTCGCCTCCCTCCGCTATCTTTGCTAGTCTTTTATCCCCACAAACTTATAGCGTAGCTGCGGTGACATTTGCTAATGGAGGTGATAATGTGGGGATTTATGTCCCTTTGTTTGCCAACTGCACTTGGGATAGCCTGCTAGTGATTCTGAGCGTCTTTTTCTTGCTAGTGGGTGTCTGGTGTTATGTGGCCTATCAACTAACTCGCATGAGCGCGATCGCGACCCTACTTGTCCGCTACGGTAATTCCCTTGTTCCCTTCGTTCTAATGGGTCTGGGTACGCTGATCCTGCTCGATAGCCATACTCTAGAGGATCGCGGTTTAATGGTAGTTACTTTAGCTATCAGTTGCTTGTGGCTGCTGACATTGCTTAAAGACAGTTATCAATCGTTAGAGACTGCACCTCAAGTCGAAAAATTTGAGGTAAACTAGGGTTCAAGTTTCCTCCACTTTGCTGAAGTTGAAAAATAATTTATAACTTCAGCAAAGTGGAGGGGTTTTCTAAGAACAAACTCTGATTTCTTACACAAAGGACAACAAAAATGAGCAAGTTTTTCAAAGTAATTCTGGTGGCTTTAGTGATTTTCGTAAACTTAGCTGTAGCTCAGCCTTCTTGGGCTGGCAAGGATTTCACAAAGGGGGCTGACTATGCGGAAGTAACACAGGAATTGACTCAACTTTTGTCAGCTCAGAGCGATCCTTCGACTGCGGGTTATACGCCTGAACAGTACCAACAGCGGTTGGCCGAATTGCAAATGCAGAAGTACGTGATCGAAACTGCTAGAAAGCGGGCTCAGTGCCGCAATCAAACCGGGCAAACGCTGGCAGTTTATGCGAATAAGCCGAAAAAATCGCCGACGCAACTTTATTTCCTGGCAGCGGGTGAGATTACAGATGATGATTGGGATTGCGATGGTATTTACTTGCCAGCAGGGGCTCAAGCTACTTTAGGCCCGGCGACTCAGCCACTTTCTTTGACTGAACCGGTTGCTATTAAGGTTGTAGATGGTACGCAGCTAGTTGCTACAACGAATGCAGCAACGGGTGGTATTCAATTGAATGTTGCCCCTGCTAAAGTTTTTAAAGCGGGTGAGACAACTTGGGCCTTGCCCTCGTTTTCTCAGGCTCAGATTAATGCACAAGTTCCTACGCCGGAACTGATTGATTAATCCTTCTTGAGGAACGGTTAATAGTTGGGGACTTGGGAAAAAATAAAGTCCCAGGCAGAATAGAGGAGAGGCAATGCCACCATGGGCGATTGTCTCTCCTTTTTAGCTCGGAAAAAAGCCAGAAGATGCTGGTAAAAAAAAGATTGAACAGTGGACTAAAGATAAGATTAGCCAATTCACGCATACTGCTAATAGTCAAAGCGCAATTGGTGATGATGCACGGGATGGTGTCGATAAGAATGCTCCACCAAAAGAACCTATGTCACCCTCAGAAGCAGTTGCTTTAATTAGGAATCTGCTACAAAAATGGCTTCAGTGGAAGTGCGAACAACAAAAGTAGAAGAGTAAAGTACGACACAGATTAAGAAACGAAAGTCGGGATCAAGGCTGATTAATTCTTTCTGGATTCGCCTGCCCAATCTGTGCCGTACTTACATCACAACAAATCTTTCAATTTCTCATCTTCTCCCAACACCTTAATTACCTGTTTAATCTCCTGCGTCCTGTCCTTTTTCACAATCAAAGTTACGTTGCCATCTCTGACAACTACCACATCCTCTAAACCAATGGTGACAATCACCTCATTCTCATCGGCTGCATAAAAGATGCCGCCTTTGGTGTCAATTCCGACGTGTTTTGCTAACTCGACATTCGGCTTGTCTCCTTGCAGCAAACGGCCGATCGCATTCCAATCACCCAAATCGTCCCAGCTAAAGCCTACGGGCAGAACACAGGCTTTTTGCGTCTTCTCCATCAGGGCGTAATCGATGCTTATTTTAGGTAATTCCGAGTAAGCCTGCGCGCCTTTTGCTTCCAAAGCTGCCATCATTTCCGGTACATGATTTCGCAATTCTGTCAAGACAGTTCCAACTCGAAAGACAAAAATTCCGCCGTTCCAACTAAACTTGCCGCTGGCTACAAATTCCTCAGCAGTTGTGCGATCGGGCTTTTCGGTAAATCTCGCCACCCGATAGGCGGGAAAACCGGCAAAACTGCCAATTTCCTCGCCTTGTTCGATGTAGCCGTAGCCGGTGGAAGCATAACTCGGTTTTACTCCCAAAGTGGCGATCGCATCCTGATTTCTCGCCAACTCGGCCGCCGCCTCCAAAGTCTTGACAAACTCCTCGGGTTCCCCAATCCAGTGATCCGCCGGGAAAAAACCCACTACCGCATCCTCGCCGTAACGCTTGGCAGTTTCTATAGCAGTCCAGGCCACCGCCGGCGCAGTATCCCGGCCCTCGGGTTCCGCCAGCAAATTCTCAGGGGGTAACAGCGGCAACTGTTCCCGGACTCCCGCAGCCAACATTTCCGACGTTACCACCCACAAATCGTCCCAGCCGTTACCTAATGTTAATAGTCTTTCTGCTGTAGCTTGCAGCAAACTCTTGCCGCTACCGTCGAGACTCAAAAACTGCTTGGGGCGCTGCTTGCGGCTGAGAGGCCAGAAGCGTTCGCCTTTACCGCCGGCGAGTATTACGGGAATTAAGGTTTTGGTCATGGTTTGAAGTTTAAGGGTTCTGATCTATTTTGCTCGACAGCTTATAATTATGGAGAGAATTGTGGCTGTCTGCGGGTTTTGGGGGCGACCTATATTTTTGGGAAAATTGCGTCTGTTGCTGGGTGTAAAATTTGAGGGGTTAATTTTGTCGGCTGTAATCCAATTTCTGTAAGGGTTTGATGCCCATTTCCGGACAGGTTTCAGACCTGAAGAAGCGATCGCCCTGACTTGCCGGAAAATACCTAAATCCCTATCTAGGGCTTGAAACAGAAGCGGGATGGGAAGATCAACGATCGCACTCAGAAACCGGGTTTTTTTGCGAGCATACTTCCGAACCCGCACAAACAGCAAAAAACCCGCCTTCTTTGATTTTGATGCCTATTCCTCTGAATATCCTCAAAAGTCAGCCGCAATTAACCCAAAACCCTATCAGGGATTTTTTGTCACTCGATCGATCCAACTTGCATAAAATGATACCCGCGTATCGCCGGAAATTTCCCCAAAACTGCCATTATCGTCAATTTTATCAATATCGCTGATGTTTGTTTTGAAAAATCCTCGATCGCTATAACCCCAAGAACTAATCCCCGCAATCTTCCCGTCAACAAACGAAGGCCCGCCGGAATCTCCGCTAGCGGTAGCTATCTCATTTTTGCCCAAACCGCGATCACGCAACCTCGGAAAATGCCTCCCCAAAGCATCGTGTTCGCTAGTTCCCGCGTCAAAATCAAAGATTAATTGACTTCCCAAAACCAATTCCGACATATCTGATTCTGTAGCATCTTTCAAAACATCAATTAAAGCATCATAGCGATTCTGTCCGCTATATCTTTTCGCCTCAGAATTAGAATTTTCCTCTTGTCCCTTTGCACCTAAACCGATATACCCGTATCCAACTTTTGTCAATACTTTCCCCACTTCATTTTTGTTTCTATTTATCTCGTACTGTTCGATCCTTGGCGGCGCCACCCTTTTTAGCTTTAAAATAGCAATATCGTTGCCAACTTCGGATTCGTAACCACTCCAGCCCGGATGGATATAATATTTGCTAACGGGGATGCTAACTTCACCGCTAGGCAATTTAAAAATTGCTTTAATTGCCGTTTCAGCAGGAACCTTAACTCCCCCTTCGTTCAGACAGTGGGCCGCCGTGAGAACGTACAACCCTCCCGTTAGCAGCGAACCAGTACAGGAAACGGAATCGAGATAGGCGACGCCTGTATATTGATTTAAAGCTAAAGGTTTGCGGGAACTGCTGTCAGGAAAAGCGCTAATTATCGATCGCCCAACTTCGGCAGTTTCTAAAACTAAAAATACCGTCACAACCGCGATTAATAATATTTTGATTCCTGACTTCATTTTTGAGAGTGAATTGGTTGGAGAGCTAATCGAGACCTGACTTTTTCAATAAGTCGGGTCTCGCGAGTATTTCGTTTGTTGAAATTAGCTTACTTATTGCAACATTTTACTTCGATAATTCGACATTAAGTTCGTTCACCACGCGGCGTTTGAGCGGGATTGATTTTTCACGGGGCAGCAAATCAAATACTTTCCGAAAAGCATCATCTACCTGTTCAAAGGGTATTTGTCCTTTCTCATTAAAAACTACTTTTCCCGATTGGTCGAGGATGAGAGTTTGAGGTACGAAACCTTCGTAATAATGGCTCGGTTCGGTGAGTTCCGGTGACGGTTGGGGAGGCAAAGAGTCAACTGTTATCGGCATAAAATCGGCTGCCCGGCCGTAAAATTCCTGGAGTTGAGACACGACGATCGCATATTGCTTGGAGTCGCTGCTGTCGTCAGTGTAAAACACTAACAATACGGGTTTATGGCGTTTGAAAGAATCTGCAAGCTTGGCTTTAGGAGGAACTAGGGAACCGTTGCCGGCGTAGAGGGAAAATATTGTACCGTCGAAGCGATCGTCTGTGAGAGTTGCCAAAGCTGGCGCCGTACCGCTTAGCAGTATCAAGCTAAGTGCGATCGCGACGGTTAAAAGACTGGCTGACAAGATTCGCTTCAGCAAGCCCAGGCCAGAAGCAGGAGTAACAATTGAATTTTTGTTCTCAGGAAATATCATAGGTTGTTGGCAGTGGCTGTAAGGAAAGCGAAATCAGATGCAAAAACTTTCCTAAGTTTATCAGCAACTGTATGCAAATGTTCCTGAGTAGGTTAACGTAGTTTCGGATAGACTATGATAATTTGCTTGTTGTAGCGATCGACACGGTGATTCTACCGATCCAAAAACACTATTTGCCATCGGTTTTTCAGGAACGGGCTGGAAGTATCTGCGCCACAATGAAATTTATTTGTTGCGGGCTGGGCTTCTAGCTTCTGAGAAGGTTGCAAGATGTTAAATTCAACTGATAACTAGAAACTGACAACTGGGAACTAATAACTAATGATAGCTTTGCTTGACACAATCCTGGCCCAAACGCCCGCTGCTGATGTTTCCGGGCCCGCTCAAATCAATCTGTTGCAAGCGATTATTTTAGGAATTGTACAAGGATTAACCGAGTTTTTGCCCATCAGCAGCACCGCTCATTTAAAGGTAGTGCCGATCGCCCTAGGATGGGGCGATCCGGGGGTTGCTTATACTGCTGTAATTCAGTTGGGCAGCATTGTGGCAGTGCTTTGGTATTTCTGGAAAGACTTGACAACTATAACTTTGGGTGCTGTAGATGCCGTGATGCAACGCGACTACAAATCGCAAGAGTTTCAAATAGCCCTGGGAATTGTTTTGGGAACAATACCCATACTCTTTTTTGGGCTGCTAATCAAGGCATTGGTTCCAGATTTCGATCGCTCGCCGCTGAGAAGTTTGACTAGCATCGCCATTGCTTCGATCGTCATGTCGCTACTGTTAGCAACAGCAGAAAAAATTGGCAAGCGCAATCGCACTTATGAAAAGTTAACTGTTTCAGACGGCATTTTTATGGGATTAGCTCAAGCAATAGCCTTGATTCCGGGGTGTTCGCGATCGGGTTCCACTCTCACAGCAGGATTGTTCATGGGATTGGAAAGATCCGCCGCCGCGCGATTTTCTTTTTTATTGGGAATTCCGGCAATTACTCTGGCTGGATTAGTAGAATTGAAGGGTGCTTTGGGAGAAGGAATCAGCGATGCTGGAGTTGCAGCTTTGATAGTGGGGACAATTTCGGCATTTGTGTTTTCCTATTTGTCGATCGCGTGGCTGCTCAAGTTCCTGCAAACTCAAAACACCTGGGTGTTTGTGTGGTACCGGCTGGCTTTTGGCGTGGCCATTTTAACGGCGATCGCAGGGGGGGCACTGCGAAATATATAAAATAGAAATTCGATAGCAGTAGGAGCGACTTATGTCGCTCTGATCTCGGTCTAATTAATAACTGGAACGCCAAATTACAATCTATTTTTTTGTAATGCAAAAGAAAAAAACTCACAATTAACGAATTTTTTGATAGTTAAAAATCCATGTAGATAGGAAAATTTGAGATAAAATGTGCG
This sequence comes from Microcoleus sp. MON1_C1, assembly GCF_036701945.1. Taxonomy (NCBI): domain Bacteria; kingdom Bacillati; phylum Cyanobacteriota; class Cyanophyceae; order Oscillatoriales; family Microcoleaceae; genus Microcoleus; species Microcoleus sp. MON1_C1. The sequence continues at coordinate 8,746 of NZ_JAUBRO010000075.1, forward strand.
TGTTTTTAAGAAGGATGAAGGCTAACGATTTATCTCCGTCTTTTATTTAATTTTATCTTAGGACTCTTCTTGGATTTACATAAGTCATTTGCCCGCCCTATAGTAACTAATAAAAATTAGAAAAACAAGTAAGTTATCTGATTATGATAATGTTTAATTATAACTCAGACTTCTTAAAAAAGAAGTTTGGGTTCTCATTATTCTATTTTTTAGCGCTTAGTAGTGCGATCGACCTTTCGGGATTTTTGGCAGTTTATTGAAGTTTTCTCAAATTGTTAATGGCTTTTTGATAGTTATCTTTATCACCTTGCTGCTGAAATAAGTCTGCTGCTTTCTGAAAGTCTTGGATCGCCCCGGGCTTGTCTCCCCCTTCAGCGCGGGCAATTCCCCGGCTCAAGTAGGCGCCGGCTAAGTTAGGATCGATTCGCAAAGCTGCATTGTAATCGGCTACAGCAGCCTTGTTGTCTCCTAAACGAAAGCGGGTAACGCCCCGGTTTAAGTAGGCACTGGCAAAGTTAGGATTAATTTGCAAAGCTCGATCGTAATCGGCGAGTGCACCCTGGCTGTCTCCTAAATCATCGCGAGCATTCCCCCGGTGGGTGTAGGCTTCGGCAAAGTTAGGATTGATTCGCACAGCTTCGTTGTAATCGGCTACAGCACCCTGGTTGTCTCCTGAAAAATAACGGATATTCCCCCGGTGGTAGTAAGCAAGAGCAAAGTTAGGATTAATACGTAAAGCTTCGCTGTAATCGGCTACAGCACCCTTGTTGTCTCCTAAACGATAGCGGGTAATCCCCCGGTTTAAGTAGGCACCGGGATGGTTAGGATTAATTCGCAATGCTTCGTTGAAATCCGCTACAGCACCTTGATTGTCTCCTAAATCAGAGCGGTCAAGTCCCCGGTTGTTGTATGCAGAGGCATAGTTAGGATTAATTCGCAAAGCTTCGGTGTAATCGGCTACAGCACCCTTGTTGTCTCCCAAACGAGAGCGGGTAACTCCCCGGTTGTAGTAGACAATAGCATCTGACGGATTAATTCGCAAAGCTGCGTTGTAATCGGCGAGTGCACCCTGGCTGTCTCCTGAGTCATCGCGGGCATTCCCCCGGTTGGTGTAGGCTTCGGCAGAATTAGGATTAATTCGCAAAGCTTCGTTGAAATCCGCTACAGCACCCTTATAGTCTCCTAAACGATAGCGGGCATTTCCTCGGCCGTTGTAGGCTTCGGCATAATTAGGATTAAGCACAATTGCTTGAGTGTAAGCGGCTATAGCGCCTTGATAATCTCCTTTATCATATTTTTCCTCTCCCTGAATCAAGAAATCCTCAGCTTTCGTCGCAGCCACCACAGACGCACTCGGAACCTGAACAGATATAGCGAAAACTGCGGTTGGTTGTGCGATCGCACTTATTGCAACTGCACCAATCAACGCGATCGTCCGTTTGTTAAAATTTTTCATTGATTTTACCGGCGAATAAAATAGCTTTGAAATTAAACATACTCGCCTTTCTACACTAATTACAAGCGATCGACTGGGAGGAACTTCAAAGCTAGGTTCCTCGTACAAACTTCGCTCAGATGGAAGGACAGAGGATTTGTCAGATGTTAATCGGGCATTAGCGATTAGTAAGGCGGCAGTTTATTGAAGTCTCCTCAGAATGTTAATCGCTTTTTCGTAGCTATCTTTATCTCCTTGCTGCTGATATAAATCTGCTGCTTTCTGAAAGTCTTGAATCGCCCCGGACTTGTCTCCAGAATCAAGGCGGGCAAATCCCCGGTTCTGGTAGCCTGTGGCTTTCGTTAGGAATAATTCGTAAAAGTTCGCTGTAATTGGCGATCGCACCCTGAAATTCTCATAACCTAACGCGGGCAATTCCGCGATCGTACTAGGCGAGAGCATCTGACGGATTAATTCGCACTCGCTGCGTTGTAATCGGCGAGTGAACCCTTATTGTCTCCTAAAGCACGGCGGGCAATTCCCCGGCGGTTGTAGGCTTCAACATAATTAGGATTAAGCACAATTGCTTGGCTGTAAGCCGCTAGACTACCTTGATAATCTCCTTTTTCATACTTATCGTTACCCTGAATAAAGAAATCCTCAGCTTTGGGATGTGTGGGCACAGACGCACTCCAAACCTTGACCCCTACATCCACTTGAGCTGATGCCAACAATCTCACACTCGTATCAATCAGAATCCTCTCATTAAAAACTGGTTCTGCGTTCAGAATCCCAGTGCTAATATATGGAAGAGTACCCCAAAAAAAGTTATTATTTCCCGCACGGCTGGCTTGACAAAAAAGCGCTGTTGTGGTAGCCGACATAACTAACCCTGTCAGGAGTCCCGTCAAGATTTTGAATTTCATAAATAAAGATTTTTGCTTTATTCTGTTACAGCTCAAATAAATTCAAAACCCAGAACTAACCCTGATTCTAAAGGCGATCGACCTTAGCAAACTATGTCAATACCGAAAAAAGGAACCAGAAAAATAATCGTAGATGGGGAGCCTTTCATCTGGCTAATCCGAAGACAAGCTACTTATACACAAGCATACTACGATTGCGGCAATCTTCATATTGCTATTGAACACGCTGAAAAACCAGGTTCGGTGTTAGTTATCCTCACCGATCGACCTCATCCTCAAGGTTTGACTCCAACTAACGAAGTGAAACCAGTAACACCCTCTGATACAGCACAATGGATACGCCAAGCGGTGCAAATTGGATGGCAGCCTCAGCTACCTGGAATAACTTTTGAGGTGCGGATTGCAGGACTGTTTGTGGAAAAAATATAATGCTGTATGTTTAGCAACCAGACAAGTCAATTCTGTTAAAGACAATTCACTCGCCTAGACTGGCAGAAGCGATCGCCCGATCGCCAAATTCAGCCTAGACAAGTTAAACTGTAAACATTCTCCGCTAGCCACATCCTAAACTATGAACGCACATCAGGAATCCATCATCGACCAGTTCACTCGTCAGGCAATTCCCTTCTCTAAATTGTACGCTCACACCAATCAAGAGTCTCTGTACCTGCTGAGAGAAATGGCGAGTGTATCTGACAAAGACACTGTTCTAGATGTTGCTTGCGGTTCAGGTATTGTTAGTTGTGCTTTTGCGGAAGTTGCCAGTCACGTTACTGGCATTGATATCACACCAGCGATGCTCGAACAAGCCCAGATTCTGGCGCAACAGAAAAACTTGATTAATCTGTCCTGGCAACAAGGAGATATTGAAACACTACCATTTCCCGATGCTACTTTTTCTCTTGTTCTGAGTCGTTACGCTTTCCATCATTTTTTGCAGCCAGATGTTGTTCTATCAGAGATGGTTCGCGTATGTCGTCCAGGTGGTCGAATCCTCATTGCTGATGTTGCTTTGCCAGCGGATAAAGTGAATGCTTATGACCGGATTGAGAAGTTGCGCGATCCCTCTCATACTCGCGCCTTGACTCTGGAAGAGTTTCCAAAATTAGTCGCAGATGCCAATCTTCAAAATGTTAAATTGGCTTTTTACAAGGTAGAACTTGGGCTAGAACAACAGTTAGCTGCTTCTTTTCCCAACCCCGGCGATGACCAGAAAATCAGAGAAATCTTTAGAGAGGATATTGGTGTTGATAGTCTCGGAATTGGCGCGCATTTTCGAGGCGAGGAAATTCATTATGCGGTTCCAATCGCTGTCATCGTTGGCGATAAAATAGCCTAAGTTTTATCAACTCAAAACAAGTGTAACAGAGTCCCAATAATAACAAATAACTAATGGGCAATCACTAATAAATATGAGCGAGTTATCAATCCGACCAGCCTTAATCACCAAAGTTATCCCCGACAGCATCTGCGCCGAAATGGGATTTGAACCCGGAGACTCAATCGTCGCCGTCAACGGTCAAAAACCCCGCGATTTAATTGACTATCAATTCCTGTGCGCCGAGGAATTTCTAGAATTAGAAGTATTAGACACTAAAGGCAAAACCCACAAGTTAGAAATAGAAAAAGATTATGACGAAGACTTGGGAGTGGAATTTGAAACGGCTCTTTTTGACGGACTAATTCAGTGCAACAACCGCTGCCCTTTTTGCTTTATCGACCAACAGCCTCCGGGCAAGCGGGAAACTCTGTATCTTAAGGATGATGACTACCGCCTCAGCTTCCTTTACGGGAGCTATCTCACTCTGACAAATTTGACTCAAAAAGAGTGGGACAGAATCGAACAAATGCGGCTTTCTCCTCTCTATGTTTCCGTGCACGCTACCGAACCGGAAGTGCGAATTAGGCTGTTAAAAAATCTCCGCGCTGGGAAGATTCTCGAACAAATCAAATGGTTTCAAGAACGCCGCTTGCAAATTCACGCTCAAGTAGTTGTTTGTCCCGGTATTAATGACGGCGAACATTTAGAACGCACATTGTTAGATTTGGCAAAATTTCATACGGGAAATATCCCGGCTGTAGCATCGGTGGCTGTCGTGCCAGTAGGTTTAACTCGCTTTCGCCCAGCCGAAGATGAACTAATTGCAGTAACTGCGGAAAAAGCGCGAGAAGTAATCGAGCAAGTGCAGAAAATTCAAGTGCTTTTGAGTAAAGGAAAAGGTGGCCAAAGGGCGAAAAAGCCGAATTCAAAATCGCGGTGCATTTGGCTGGCGGACGAGTGGTTTTTAATAGCTGGTTTAGATTTGCCGTCGGCTGCCGATTACGAAGATTATCCGCAAATTGGTAACGGTGTCGGTTCGATTCGCCAGTTTATCGAGCAGTTTGAAACGGCTTTTGAGAAGCTGCAACCGATGCAAGTCGAGCCAGAGCGCAAGTTAGTTTGGGTGGTGGGCAATGCTGTCGAAAAAGCTTTTGAGCCGATCGTACAACAACTAAACCAAATTCCCGGCTTGTCGGTCAACATGGCAGCACTGTGCAGCCACTACTGGGGACAAACTATCACTGTTACGGGTTTGCTCACCGGGCAAGATTTGCTGGAAGCTTTGCAGGGGCGAGACTTGGGAGATGGTATCCTGCTGCCGTCGGTGATGCTAAAACAGGGGGAACCGCGTTTTCTAGACGACATGACCCTCGAACAGCTCGCCAGCTCGCTGAAAACCCGGATTTTGCCGGTGAGCGGAGTAGAGGAACTAATATCGGCGGCGATCGGTCTGGCAAATGCTGAAGTTAAATTCTAAATTTTGAATCGAACATTCAAAAGTTAAGATGAGTAGGGTAATTGTGACTTGTAACCGTCGAGTTCAGGCTACAGACTAGAAACTTGAGACCTCAATCTTGCTCTAAAATTGTCTTTAGGATTGCAGAGTAATTAAAAAATTATGCGTGTTTTTCGTCAAATCATCGTAGTCGGAGTGGGCGCTGCAATTACTTTGGGCAACGCCGCACAGAGTGCTTCAGCACAGACTCCTGCTCAACCTCAGGACAGTTCCGCCCTTAGCAATCAGCTCGAATTAGGGCAGAATGTTCGATCGACCTCGAACACAGCGGCAGAATCAGCATCAGAGACGGAACAGTCGATCGCCCTTAACCCTCAAACCTCCAAGTCTCAGCAGCCAGGGGGAGCCAAGATCGCATCAACTACCCCAACCGGGCCCGAGCAAGCATCAAAGCCTCAACAGGCTGCTCCGGCTTCCCCATCAACTCTGTCTCAGGGCGGTTCAACACCTCTAAGAGGGTTGGAACCGAAAGACGCTCAGCAGCCTTCCCCGAACCCTCCAAACAATCTTCCTGTGCCGAGTTCCCCGGTACCCATTCTCCGGGGCACTCCGAACGAAAGTTTCCCCCCTCTCCCTCCGAGGGGCCTCTTAAACACCAATCCTCCGGCTTCCCTGGAACCCAACCCGAATCCGCTGCTGTTTCCGACAAACCCCGAGGATGTCAGGATCGAGCAAACAGAGTCAATTACCTTGCAGCAGGCGATCGACCTCGCCCGCCGCAACAGCCAAGTTTTGCAAATCGCCGGACAGCAAGTGGAACAAAGCAGAGCAGCTTTGCGCGAACAGCAAGCTGCTCTTTATCCAGACCTGAATTTTCAAATGGACGCCAGCCGTTCAATGACTGCTGGCGGAGAACTCGGAGTCCGGCGATTGCAGCGCCAGTTAAACTCTCGGGCTAACGGAACCGGGCAGCCCGCCCCCCAAGCCGGCACAAATTTCGGCAGCAACAGTCTCAACAGCACTTTGCAGTTGAACTATGACATCGATTTGTTCGGAAGGCGGCGGGCTAACATCCGCGCGGCAGAGGAACAGGTGCGCCTTCGGGAACTGGATGTGGAACGCCAAGCCGAGGAACTGCGCTTCGACACTGCTGAGGCTTACTACAACTTGCAAAACGCGGACGGACAAGTTGCCATCCGCCAAGCTTCGGTCAGAAATGCCCAGCAAAGTTTGCGGGATGCCGAAGCCTTGGAACGGGCAGGGGTGGGAACCCGGTTTGCTGTGTTGCAGGCTCAGGCAAATTTGGCTAACGAAGTGCAACAACTGTCAGTAGCCCGCCGCGATCAGCGAGTTGCCCAGCGGCGTCTGGCTGAGATTTTGAATATCAGCCAGTCAACGAACTTGACAGCGGCTGATCCGGTAGAGCAAGCCGGCTCTTGGAGGCTGTCTTTGGAAGAGAGTATCGTGCAGGCTTTTAGGAATCGCCCCGAGTTGGAACAGCAGTTGGTGCAGAGGGATATCAGCAAGCAGCAGAGGCGATCGATTCAGGCGGGGCGTTTGCCTCAACTGAGTGTTGGGGGTAGTTACAACGTGCTGGGGCAAGACCCTGACGACCCGGACCCGTTTGCTGCTCGCGGCTGGGCCGATGGTTATTCGATCCGGGCGAGTCTGACTTGGAGTATCTTCGATGGAGGCGCGGCGAACGCCAGGGTGAGACAGCGGGATGCTGATATTACGATCGCCGAAAGTCGATTCGACCAACTCCGCAACCAGGTTCGCCGCGAAGTGGAACAAGCTTATTTTGGCTTAGAGTCGAGTTTTGAGAATATCGAAACTTCTGAGGCGGGGGTTTTGCAGTCAAGGGAAGCTTTGCGTTTGGCGAGACTGCGGTTTCAAGCTGGTGTGGGTACTCAGACGGATGTGATTCAGGCGGAAACTGATTTGACTAGGGCTGAGAGAAACCGATTGTCGGCAATTGTCACCTACAACCTGGGGCTTTCGTCTCTTCAGCGGGCTGTGAGCAATCTTCCCACGAATAACCTCTCGGATGCTCCTTGAAATTGAGTTGGGGCGAGCTTTAATTACCAGAACAATTGGACATCCTGTATTAAAGGTCTGACACATTCGTTAATATTTTGTAATAGAGTTCCATGTCAACTGCGTTAGGAAATCGGCAATGGCCAATATCAAGTTTGTGAAGGAAAATCAGGAAGTCATCGCAGCAGACGGGGCCAATTTGAGGCTCAAAGCTCTAGAAAATCGCATCGACTTGTACACATTTTCGGGAAAGCTCATGAATTGCGGGGGCATAGGTCAATGTGGCACCTGCATTGTGGAAATTGTCGAGGGAAGTGAAAATCTGTCGCCGCGCACTGACTTTGAAAACCGCAAGCTCAAGAAAAAGCCCGAAAACTATCGGTTGGCTTGTCAAGCTATGGTCAATGGCCAGGTCAGCGTGAAGACTAAACCGTGACTCTCAGAAGGCAGAAGGCTAGAGATGCTTTTATGCAGAAGGAAAGAAAAATTCAGAATCCAAGAATTTTGTTTTTTTTTCCTATTTAACTGTATAATCATTCCTTTTGCCGACCTAGGAAAAGAAACGCGGTTTCTAGGAATAAAAGGTTGGGCTGCCAGGCATCCAGACAGAAACCGGGTTTCGACGCTTGTCTGCCAGTCCTCCTTCTATCTTCGAGTTTGCCTTTCGCCTTTGAGTGATATCCTAGTTGTGTGTATTTTCCTATTTTCCGATAGAGGCGAGCGTCTTCATGGAAGTTAACGATTTAGGGTTTGTGGCAACCATTCTGTTTGTATTGGTTCCCAGCGTTTTTCTAATCATTCTGTACATTCAAACGGCTAGCCGTCAAAGCAGAAAAGATTAGCAACTGCTGCTATTTCTGTCTGGCTTTGCTGCTTGCAAAAAAAAGCGCCAACAGCTTTTTGCTGAGGCGCTTTTTTTGTTAACTGTTGAGTGTTAGCTGCTCGCTCTTAACGATGAGATTCTAGCCGACTGTGCGGGCTAGCAAGACGGGACAGTTGGCATAAACTCGCACATAGTCTGATAGCGAATTTCCCAGCAGTCGATCGATATCCACAAAGTTTTTGGCAACGTTGGGCCGCCGATCCGGGGAACCGAGCACCAACAAGTCGGCATTCATGTCGTCTGCAATCCGACAAATTTCTTCCCCAGGCTTGCCTGTAGCACTCACGCAGCGGTAGCTAACTCCCATTTGTTTCGCTAGTGCTACTGCCGGAGCTAATACGGGGTCTTTTTCAGCACTAGCTGTTAAATCTTCGCTGGCTTTTCCCGTCAAATCTTTAGTGACGTGTACTAAAATTATCTCTCCGCCACTGACTTCTTTGACCAAAGATAGCGCAAGCTGCAATGACTGTTTGGCAGCTTCTGATTTGTCTACTGCCACCATGACGCGCTTGATTTTTTTGACGTAGATGTCGTCTTTTACTAACAGCATCGGTCGGGATGTTAGCTGGAAAACGTACTGGCTGACTGAGTTTTCCAAAATCGATTGCAGCCGTCCGAGTCCCCGGGAACCCATAATTACTAAGTCGGATTGTTCTTCTTCTGCGACTTGGCAAACTGTTGTTTTCGGATCACCCTGTTTGAGCCGGGGATTGACTTTGCTGGGATCTATTTTCAAAGACTGGACTGCTTGTGCTAAGATCTTGCCTCCTTCTTCCAACTTGGCTGCCATGCCCTCGGATGTTACTTGCGGCGGCACGACGTGCAAGACGGTGACAGAGGCTTTTTGCAAGGAAGGGATGTCCATCAACATATTAAACATCTCTTCGCACAAGCCGCGACCGGCGACGGCTACTAAAATTTTTTCTATCATGGTTTGGGCGGTAAAAATAGTTGAGTTTTCTTGTGCGACGCTCTAACTAGGGCGTTGGTACTCTAGTGGCTTAATGTCAAGCATAAGCCTGAAGTTTGCTTTATGATTTGTAGAAATGTAGCGTTTTGGAACAATTTGTAACGTGTTAGAAAACGATCGAACTCAACCAGAACTCGCACCGGCTGGTGCTATTCAAAATCGGCGCGGGATCGACTCTGAGGGCTGGTTTGAATATTTGGTGCGAGTGTACCCTCACCATACTGACTACAGCGGTGTGGTTTGGCACGGGACTTATCTGGCTTGGATGGAGGAAGCTAGGGTGGAAAGTTTGCGCTCTCTTGGCATCGAGTATGCAGACTGGGTGGCGCAGGGTTTGGAATTGCCCGTGGTGGAACTTTCGCTGCGCTACCACCGGGCTGTACAAATGGGTCAATCTGTGGCAGTCAGAACGCGGATCGCTGCTACCGAGGGTGTGCGGCTGCTTTGGGATTACCAAATTCGATCGGCTGATACTCAGGAGTTATATGTGACAGCACAGGTAACTTTGGTTGGTGTCGATCGCGACAAGAACAAGATTATCCGGCAATTGCCACCGGCGCTAAAGGAGGCTTTGACAAGGCTTTCTGTCAAACCTTCAGCCTAAGCTGCTGTTAACTATAAAAAATAGTTTTTGCAGCCATAGTAAGTAGAGTGCGTGACTTTTGAGTTATTCCCTTCGCCTGCAAAGTATTGTTTTGTCACGCACTCTACACAACTGCTTTCTGCCTTCATTGGAACTTTTAATAATGTCAAAAAAACTAGGATTGCCAGATCCAAATATTGAACTTCAGCGCAATATTTTGGAAAAAACCGAGTTAAACTCTACCTTAACAACTGAAGACAAAACTCTTGTTTCAGGAAAGCCAGACAGTTTAAAAAACGGTGAATTAGCTGACAGTCAAGGCAAAATTTGGGCGATCGCATCGCTGTCGGCGGCGCTGCTAGCGGTGTCGCTGGCTGCGATTTTTATTAGGTTGAGCGAACGGGAAATCAGCCCGAATGCTACTGTTTTTAACCGTTTGTGGATAGCAACTGTAGTATTTGGAGTGTGGAATGGTGCGGGTGCTGCGCGTCGCCGAATGTCTGGGGCACAAGTTGAAGAGCGATCGAACTACACTCTGCAGGATGTGATGCTGTTAACAGCGGTAGGCGTGGTTTCTTCTGCTTCTGTGGTTTTCTGGGCCTGGTCACTGAGTCAGACTAATGTCGCTAATTCTACTGTACTGCGAAACTTAACTCCTTTATTTACTACTTTGGGGGGATGGCTGCTGTTGGGGCGGCGCTTTGACAACAGGTTTTTGGTGGGACTGGCGGTGGCTTTGTGTGGCGCAATTGCGATCGGCATGGAAGATTTGCAAACGGCGGGAGATACTCTTGTCGGCGACCTTGCTGCTCTTTTATCGGCGATGTTTTATGCAGGAAATCTGCTCATTTCAGAACATTTGCGAACCAAGTTTCCGGCAACAACTATATTGATATGGCGATGTTTCATTGGGAGTATATTGGTTTTGCCACTGGTTTTGCTTGCGGGCGATCGAGTTTTCCCTTCTTCTTGGCAGGGATGGCTGACTGTAATTGCTTTGGCGGTGATTTGCCAAGCTTTCGGTCAAGGACTGCTTATCCACAGTCTAGGTCGTTTGTCCTCGGAATTTGTAGCTTTTTTCCTGCTGCTAGAACCCGTAATTACGGCGATTATGGCTTGGGTGCTGTTTTCGGAAAGTTTGAGCTTGTTTAATTGGTTTGCTTTCTCTGTGGTTTTGGCTGGAATATATTTGGGTAAATCTAGCGGTTCGGTCGCTAAAAAATGAAACAAAAAGGAAAAATACTTAAATGATTCCCCCATCAATTAACCGGAATCGCTGGCATTATGACTTTAATTTGCTGCCTCAATATTTGGAGGTACTATTTGCTAAATTGCGGATTGCTGTGGTGTTCGGCGGCGACTGCGATCGCCCCGGAGCAGTGATTTACAAAACTCACAATCCCCGCGCTTGGAAGAGTTACGAAGTCGTCGCCCGCGAGATTGCTAAAGCATTAGCAGAAATTGGCTTTAAGCAAGTCTTTGTCCTACCTGACGACATGAACTTGCCGGAACAACTCCAACAAAAAAATATTCATTTAGTGTGGCTTAATACTGGTGGAGTCCAGGGCTACAATCCTGTTTGTCACACTCCCGCATTGTTGGAAATGTTGGGAATGCCTTATGTCGGTCACAATCCTTTAAACAGTTCAACGTTAGATAATAAACACGCTTTTAAACGGGAACTGCAATCAGTTGGGATTAAAACCGCTCCGTTTATGACTTGGCATCCTTCTCAAGGAATTTTGGAGCCTAATTTGCATCAGCGTTTTGCCATTGCTTTTGGTGACTATCAAGGGCCGTTTGTTGTTAAACCTGTATCCGGTCGCGCTTCGCTGCACGTTCATTTTGTAGATAAGATTGAGAGTTTGTCTCAGGCGGTTGCGGAAGTTCACCGAGACACTCACAATACTGCTTTAATTGAAAAGTATTTGCCTGGACGAGAATTTTGTGTAGCGGTCTGCGGCTATGTTACTTATGCTAAAGGCAGATTTGATAAAAGTACAAAACCCTTTGCTTTTTCGACTGTAGAGCGGGTGCTGGAGCCTGACGAACGCATCTTTACTTCTATGGATAAAAAGGCGATAACGGCCGACCGAGGACGGTTAATGGGCGCCGAGGAACCTGAACTAAAACAAGAGTTAATTGAGTTAGCTCGAAAAATTTATTGGGAGTTTAGTTTGAACAGTTTGGTGCGGATAGATGTCAGGAGTGATGCGAATGGCTCACTTTATGTTTTGGAAGCAAATCCCAAACCGGATCTGAAACACCCTGGGGAAAATGTGACGAGTTTGGTAGCTTTAGGTTTGGCGGAATACGGAATGAGTTATAACGATTTAATTTTTAGTTTACTCGCGGATAGGTTGGATTATTTGCTGACTCAGCATATGGAAATTATTCCTCATATTGTGGATTTGCTTCATTAATCGGACTTGCAGGGTGCGCTGCACCTTACCTGTAAACAAAAGGGATTTGTAAAGAAATATAAATTGTTGGGCCAAGTGAACACAGGCTGGCAAGTTGTGATAGTTTTGAGTAATATCAATTCCGGTTGCACTCCTCCGGAATTGTTGACTGTTGACTGTTGACTGTTGACGGGCGGGTCGCAAAACTGCATGGTTGATTGTTAACTGTTGAGTCGATTTTATTATTCCGATGCAACCGGAAACGATCTAAGATAGCGATTTGTGGATGTCCATTTTTTGGTCAGGGGCAAAAAAACTAACTTTATATTAATTAGAAAAAAAAATGCAAGCATTACTTTTATTGATAGGATTTGGAGGCGGGGCATTAGTCTGCGGGCTAATTTTGCATAAGCGAAATTCACGCAATTTGGTGCGGATGCAGGGTTCGCAGGAGGCTATATCGAATTTGGCGGCTCAGTTGGATGCCCGAAATTCGGAATTGCGGCAAAAGGTTCAGAATGAAAATAAGTTAAATTCTGAATTGTCCCAGTTGCAAAGTCGGTTTGAGGGTGTGACTCGCGAGCAAGATATTTTAAAAAATCAAGTGTCGGAAATGGAAGGATTTTTGGCAGGAATTGCCGAAGATCGATCGCAAATTGATTCTCTGATTGCTGATTTGCAGTTTCAGCTAGAAAATGCTAAGCAAGCTGAGTCGCAGTTAGCAGAAGTGGCAGAACTTAAATATCAGTTAGAAGTTGGGGAGCAGGAGCGATCGCAGCTTAACGCTCAATTGCTGGAAAGGCAAGCAGAATTAGAGAGGGTTGATGCAGAACGTTCTCAATTTCAGGCTCTGCTGTCTGAATTTGAGACTCAGTTGGAAACTGCTACTCAAAGCAGATTGCAGGTACAGTACCAGTTGTCAGAAATTCAAATTAAGTTCGATCGCTCCATTGAAGAGCGGCAGCAACTTCAGTCTCAACTGTCGGGTTTGCAAACTCAACTGCAATTAGTCGAAGCAGAGCGATCGCAATTTACTTCGGAATTGTCAGAGCTACAAGCTCAATTGGAGAGTGCAGAGCAAGAACGCGAAATACTCAACTCTCAATTGCAAACCGCTCGCGAACAAGCACAGCAACCTCCACTTGAATTATTAGAACTGCAAACACAGTTAGAAGCTGCTAATCTGGATAAAATGCAGTTAAGCTCTCAACTTCATGAACTACAACTTCAATCCGAAATGGTTGTTTTAGAGCGAGAGAGACTGCTGGCTGAGTTGTCAGAACTGGAGTCTCAGATACATCGCAAGGAGGGAGATAACTCGCAACTCCAGTCTCAGTTATCAGAACTGCAAGCTCAATTAGAAACTGCTAACACAGAAGGCTCGCACCTTTATTCTTTACTCTCGGAAATTCAAAGTCAAGCCGAGACAGCAAACCAGAACCAAAATCAACTTCAATCTCAAATCTCCGAGTTAGAACAACAGTTACAAAGTGTGGGTCAAAGTCGCTCGGAATTGGAAGCTCAGCTCACTTCTCAAATCTCGGAATTCCAAACTCAAACCGAGACAGCAAACCAGAATCAAAATCAACTTCAATCTCAAATCTCCGAGTTAGAACATCAGTTAGAGAGTGTGCGTCAAAGTCGCTCTGAATTGGAATCTCAGCTCACCTCTCAAATCTCACAATTGCAAAGTCAAATCGAGACAGCCAATCAGAATCAAGCTCAACTTCAATCTCAAGTATCCGAGTTAGAAAATCACCTAAATAGTGTGTATCAAACTCGCTCTGAATTAGAAATTCAGCTAGAAAGTGCTAACACAGAACGATCGCACCTTTATTCTCAACTCTCGCAATTGCCAAGTCAAATCGAGACAGCCAATCAGAATCAAGCTCAACTTCAATCTCAAGTATCGGAGTTAGAAAATCAGTTAGAAACTGTGCGTCAAACTCGCTCGGAATTAGAAGCTCAGCTAGAAACTGCTAACACAGAACGCTCGCAACTTTATTCTCAACTCTCGGAATTCCCAGCTCAAATCGAGACAGCCAATCAGAATCAAACTCAACTTCAATCTCAAATCTCTGAGTTAGAGCATCAGTTAGAAAGTGTGCTTCAAAATCGCTTTGAATTGGAATCTCAGCTAGAAACAGCTAACACAGAACGTTCGCAACTTTATTCTCAAATCTCGGAATTGCAAACTCAAACCGAGACAGCAAACCAGAATCAAAATCAACTTCACTCTCAAATCTCCGAGTTAGAACAACAGTTAGAAACTGTGCGTCAAACTCGCTCTGAATTAGAAGCTCAGCTAGAAACTGCTAACACAGAACGCTCGCAACTTTATTCTCAACTCTCGGAATTCCCAGCTCAAATCGAGACAGCCAATCAGAATCAAAATCAACTTCAATCTCAAATCTCCGAGTTAGAGCATCAGTTAGAAAGTGTGGTTCAAAATCGCTCTGAATTGGAATCTCAGCTAGAAACAGCTAACACAGAACGTTCGCAACTTTATTCTCAAATCTCGGAATTGCAAACTCAAACCGAGACAGCAAACCAGAATCAAAATCAACTTCAATCTCAAATCTCCGAGTTAGAACAACAGTTAGA
>NZ_JAUBRO010000076.1:0-21916 GCF_036701945.1 Microcoleus sp. MON1_C1
TGTTAGCTTTGAGAACGGCTATATCTTATAGATTTGTCGGTTGGCTCCAAGATAATGGTGACGTATTTGCCATACACATAGCAGGTTCGATGCTCTGTTTGGGCTTGAATTTTGTTCAAGTCCCGTTAAAAGGCTGGCAGCCTAAAAAATGTCAACTGGGTGCTATAAACAAGAGCGAAAACCGCATAGGAAAAATGCCGCTGTCGATCGAGAAATTTGGGGGTTAAGTGCTGAAGTTGACACGACGCAAGGCACGGCGGCGTGTCCTAATTGTGAATAACTAACGGCGATTCACTTGTAACCAAATTTCCAGCGTCACCAGCAGCCACAGCTTCAGTCCATAGCGGGGAAAAACTTCTCCACGATAGTTTAGCCACTCGCGGATTAGTGTTCGATCGAGGTAAGGCGCGATCGCCGCATGACGATTCAGCAGCAGCGATCGCGCTTGCCGCTGCCAATCCCTCAAAAACCACTGCTGCATCGACATCACCATCCCGCTTTTCGGACGGTTGACAATGACATCGGGCAGCAAATCCGCCACAGCAGCCTTGAGAACCGCTTTTTCCTGCGCGCCCGAAAGCTTATATTCTGGCGGAATTTGCAAACTTAGTGCCACCATCCGCGAATCAAACAAAGGCGATCGAGCTTTTAGTCCCGCCGCAGCCGTGAGATTATTCACCTTGGTCAAAATGTAATCGGCTCCTTTAAACTCAATGTTGAGCCGCATCAGCCGATTCAAAAACGTCGTTTCTGTCTGTTGCAATTCCTCAGCAAAGACGGAAGGCGCATTCTTCACCTTTTCCCATACCTCCGGCTTCAGCAAACGTGGCAAATCCACATAGCATTTTTGAAACGAAGTCAAGTAAGCTGCGATCGGATCGGCTTTAACCTGAACCGAACCGTACAAACTATTCAGCAGCATCGGCTTATTTTTCGGCCCGCCAAAGCACGGATCGCCGCCTTCGCCATTCAGTACCACGTCTGCGAATTGCTTTGCCGATCGCCCCAAGAGCAAATTGGGAACCGTCAAGCCTTCCCCCACCGGATCATCCATCGCCGCCAGCGTTTCCGGTAGCAACTCCCAAATTTGCTTTGGCGAAACTTCTAAAATATGGTGCTCAGTGCCACAATGTGCTGCGACGATGTTGGCAAATTCAATCTCGCTGGGATATTGAGCGCCAAAGTGCATCGAAAAAGTGTGTACCGGACGATCGTGCAGCCTTGTGGCGATCGCCGTGACGCAACTTGAATCAATACCACCCGAAAGATATGCTGCGACTGGTTCTCCCGCTGGTAGCGCTTCCTGCACCAGTTGTTCCAAAAGCGATCGCACTTGTTGACTGTGCCATTCCAAAGGGCGATCGGCGTTAGTAATTTGCTCCTGTGGCTGCCAGTATCTCTGCGCCTCAATATCCGGTAAGTACAGGTAGCTACCGGGCCGCAACTCTCGCACCGCTTCCCACAGCGTTTGTGCTCCGGGTACAAACGCACAGCACAAGTAGTCGCGCAAAGCAACTAAATCAAGTTCTCGATCGTGATACGGATTGAGCGATCGCAGTCGAGGCGCGATCCAGCGAGTAGTTCCTGCACGGGTGTAATAAAGGGTTTTGGCTCCAACGCGATCGCGCCCCAGACACAAGGTTTCCTCGTCTATATCCCACACGGCAAGGGCAAATTGTCCTGACAGCAAGCTCAGTGTTTTAGTAGCGTACTGCTCCCACAGCCGCGCCACGATCGCCAAATCGCTCAATCCATCTGTGTCAATCTGTTGTTTGAGCGTGGGGGTGCGATCGAAGCAGCAGTCACCTACCAGCACAAATCGCTGATTCGGGCTGAAGGTGGGTTCAGCTCCGATTATGGCAAAACCGGAAGTTTCCCAAGTTGCAGGGTGCGATCGGGCTGCGGGGCCCCAAGCAATGACCCAATTAGGGTAGATAGACTTCTGAGTCTGCATTTTAAATTAGACATCTCCCATAATTAATTATTGTGGAACAGGCATCTTGCCTGTTCAAAACAGGCAATTCTTGCGATGACTATTACATTAAAAAACGTTTGAAAGTAACTTATAAATCAAGCGAAAAATAGCTGTTCCAGCGATCGCACCCAAAGCACCCAACCATCCCACAAACAACACGCCAGTGATCGGAGAATTCGGATAAATCGC
Organism: Microcoleus sp. MON1_C1; assembly: GCF_036701945.1. Classification (NCBI taxonomy): domain Bacteria; kingdom Bacillati; phylum Cyanobacteriota; class Cyanophyceae; order Oscillatoriales; family Microcoleaceae; genus Microcoleus; species Microcoleus sp. MON1_C1. Next base: position 2,165 of record NZ_JAUBRO010000076.1, read on the forward strand.
AAGTGCCGCCGTCTGCAAAGCCGGGAAAAACCACAGCAAAGCCACAGTACCTCCACCAATAATCAACATCTCAGTTTGTTCGATCGCCCTGCGGTACTGCCCGTAAATCAAACCCGCCACAATCATCCCCAACAATCCGATACTCAAGCCAGGAGAGGGCAACAAACTCGTCAGGGCGATCGCCAGCACCCCTCCCTCAAAACCCGTAAACGCCGCCCCCGACAAAACCTCCCAAATCGAAAAAGTCCCTCTCTGCGAAGGTTGCAGCCCTCCAGGCGGTGTTGCAGGAACCCGTACAGGAGGAGGCAGAGTCGGTTGAAGAGGTATCGGAGGCGGCGCCACCACGACTGTAGGTTGTTGAGAATGTTGTTGAGGCCCAGACATCAGAGCCGCTTCCACCTCACTCGCAGATTGAAAACGCTGGCTGGGAGCTGATAATAACATTCGATCGAGAACGTGAGCCAAACGCGAACTTACCTGCACCCGCGACTGCCAATTCCACTCGTTTCTGTAACTATCAAAAAGCTCCGTCGGCTGCAAACCGCTCAGCAAAGTAATACAAGTCACAGCCAAAGCATACAAATCCGTTGCCGGATAAACTTCTTGCCCGCTCATCTGTTCTGGCGGAGCGTAACCCAAAGAATAAATACCAGTCGAAGCTTTTGCACTCCCAACACTTTGTGTTACTTGTTTAACAGCCCCAAAATCTAATAAATAAAGCCGACCGTTTTTACCCCGCATAATATTAGCAGGTTTAATATCCCGGTGAATCGAACCGCGAGAGTGCACAAAATCGAGAACCTTCAAAATTTCCCGCAGCACCTCCACGGTTTCCGCCTCCGAAAACCTGCCTTTTACAGCTTGTTCATCCTCCAAGTTTTTACCGTCAATAAATTCTTGAACCAGATAGAAAAACTGATCGTTTTTTCCCGGCTGCAAACTCGCAACAGTCAGCTCAAAGAAAGCCAGCAAACTCGGAATTTGGGAATGTTCGTTTCCCAGTTCTTCCAGCACCGCCGCTTCCCGTTCAAACAGAGTTTGAGCGATTTTTAGCTGGGGTGGAGTCAGACTTACCGACGGCTGCAAAAGTTTAGCAACGCACTGCCGCATCGCCGGAGTATAGCGGTCTCTGGCCAAAAATGCCGCCCCAAAACCGCCTTGACCCAATAACCTCACGGGCAAATAGCGGCCGCTCAAAATCAGGGGCATCCCGCAAGCCGTGCAAAACTTTTGCTGCACCGTTTTCAGCAGCGAACTGTCATTGAGGTCGGGAAAATAGTTTTGAGGGCGCGGGCAGCCCGGGCGGGTGCAGTAAACTTCCATTTTTGTTTGCTAAGAAGAAGGAAGAGGGAAGAAGGAAAAGGGAAGAAGGAAAAGGGAAGAAGGAAGAAAAAGTGATGGTTAAACCAGATTTCGATTTCTCAACTCACCGCGAACTGCTAACTGCCAGCGACCTAAGAGATTAACTTCCCGCCGAGTTGGGAGTTGCTATTTCTATGAATCCCAAATCGAGGGCCGGGGGTTCTTTCTTCTCCAGGATGGTCGAATAAGTAGCAAAGTGAGGCAAAATTTCATTGCTGAAAGCCTCTGCTGCTTTAGAACGGTAGCGGTTGGGGTTGTAAATCAGCGACAAAATGCGAGTTACCAAAACTTCGTCCATTTGAGATTTGTGCAAGACGCCCATGAGCAACTCTTTTTCGATCGCCGAAACCGAGACAAAAGCAGCTCCCAGCCCCGACTGAACGGCATTTTTAATGGCTTCGATCGAATTTAGTTCCATCTCTATTTTCAAGCGGCGCGTGTCTATGCCGCAGCGAGTCAGTACCTGATCGATTACTTTGCGGATCGTAGACTGCGAATCGAGGGATATAAACTGCAATTTGTAAAGGTCTTCTTTTTGGATACTTTCTTGTTGTACCATCGGGTGGGACGGAGGAAGAATCAGAGCCAGTTCGTCCTCAGCGTAAGGAACAATTTCTAAAGCTTCTACAAGTTCGGTAGGAATCTCTCCGCCAACAATTGCCAAATCGATTTGCCCGTTGGCAACACTCCATGCCGTGCGGCGAGTCGAGTGAACGTGAAGCTGTACTGCTACATCCGGGTACTTTTGGCGGAACATTCCGATCATCCGGGGCAGCAAATAGGTTCCCGTTGTTTGAGAAGCGCCGACGATCAAAGTACCGCCTTGGAGATTTTGCAAGTCTTCCAGAGCTCGACAAGTTTCCTGGCAAAGCGATAAAATTTTCTCGCCGTAACTCAGCAGCAGGTGTCCGGCTTCGGTCAGTTGCGCCCGCCGCCCCCCCCGGTCAAACAGCGGCACGTCCAACTGTCTCTCTAAGTTTTGCACCTGCAAGCTAACTGCTGGCTGGGATACATAGAGGCTGTCCGCGGCGCGTTTGAAGCTTCCTTCAGAGGCGATCGCCTTGAGAATGCGTAACTGGTCTAAAGTGAAAGGAAGGTCAGACATATATCTAAATTGTCAGTTGTCAGTTGTCAGTTGTCAGTTGACGGTTGACGGTTGACTGTAGGCAGCGAACAGCAAACAGCGAACAGTCAACAGCGAACAGTCAACAGCGAACAGCGAACAGTCAACAGTCAACAGCGAACAGTGAACAGTTAACTGACTGATAACCGCTGAATGCTCCCATAGATACTTTGTGACACAAATTGGCCGAGAATCAATAACTTTTCTTAATATTTGCAATGACGATCGACTTGGCGCTCGACTCCCACTTAGTTATTCTGGGTCTGTTATTGGTTTTTGCGATCGCCCACAGCGGTTTAGCAGCCCTCCGGCCCAAAGGTGAAAAGCTAATCGGGCCGAGACTTTACCGCGTTTTTTTTGCCCTTGTCAGTTTGCCGCTAGCCGTCATTCTGATTGTCTACTTTTTCAACCACCGCTACGACGGCGTACAGCTTTGGCAAGTACAGGGATTACCCGGAGTTAAACCCGCAGTTTGGATACTTTCGGCAATTTCCTTTCTGTTTTTGTACCCAGCAACTTTCAACCTCCTAGAAATTGCCGCCGTCCAAAAGCCCCAAGTTCACCTCTACGAAACTGGCATCATTCGTATCACCCGTCACCCGCAAATGGTGGGACAACTGATTTGGTGCGTCGCCCACACCCTGTGGATTGGCACTAGCTTTACCCTCGTCACTTCCATCGGTTTGGTACTTCACCACCTGTTCGGAGTGTGGCACGGCGACAGGCGGCTTCAGGCTCGTTTTGGAGAATCCTTTGAAACCATCAAATCTCGAACCTCAATCATGCCTTTTTTGGCAATCCTACAAAAGCGTCAAACCCTTGATTTGCTTGAGTTTCTGCGCCCTTCCTACCTAGGTGTACTGATTTTTACTGGTTTGCTGTGGGAAATTCATCCTTTTTTGATGCGTGTAACTAGGAACATATACTGGTAGCATGATCCCTAGGATAGAAAAAAAATTATTAAATTTGAGGGCTCATGGTGTTGTCGGTTAGCGAACGCACTTTTGCACAAGAGGTGTTTCAAGCCTCTACCCCCGTTTTAGTTCACTTTTCGGCTCCTTGGTGCGGTTTGTGCCGCGCGATCGACCCCACCCTTAAGACTTTTGAGGCACAGTGGGCAGAAAAAGTCAAGCTCGTAGGGGTGAATGCCGATCAATGTTTCAAGTTAGCCCACACTTATCGGCTGACAAGTCTGCCGACGCTGATTTTGTTTGAGGGCGATAAAGTTCGCTTTAGATTGGAAGACTACAAAGGACGCGAGGAACTGCGGCGGACTCTGGATTCCTGGATGCTCGCGGCTCACGTAGCTTCCCCATCTCAACGGCTGCAACTTCAGGAAGTCGCCAACAGGTAAGGGTTCCAAGGCATTCGGCTATTGTTTAGAAGGCCTTCGGCTTTTATGTCGGAAGCAGAAGGCATTCCCCATTTGTCCATCAACCATCCCAAACCAAAATAAATCTCGCCGTCTTGAAGGTACAGGACTGTGAGATTTGTCGTATAGTTTTAGTTTGCACCGGAATAATTTTCGGCGTTTATGGCGATCGTTCCGCCTGCGATGAAAAAAGTAGTGCGATCGTCTCGCTTGCGATGGCGCTCGGCTATAGCAATACTTAAAGAATTGGATCGAGTATTTTGGCCCAGTCGCGCAGGCGTGTGCCACAATTTGTAAAGAATTGTGGCAATATCTAGTAGAAACTTTAAATTACCTATCAGTCATGGAACTGCTTTATCAATACGCTTGGCTGATTCCAGTCCTGCCGCTGGCAGGCGCAATGCTAGTAGGTCTAGGCTTAATCACCTTTAACCAGGCAACCAACAAACTTCGACAAGCAAATGCGATATTAATCGTCTCCGCACTCGGAGGGTCAATGGTACTCTCTTTCGCATTGCTGTGGAGTCAACTACAGGGCCACGCACCCTACACCCGCAGTATTCAGTGGGCTTCTGCTGGCGACTTCTCGCTGAATATGGGCTATATTATCGACCCCCTAACGTCGGTGATGCTGGCGATCGTCACTACGGTCGCCTTTTTGGTGATGATTTACACCGACGGTTACATGGCTCACGATGACGGGTACGTGCGCTTTTACGCCTACCTGAGCATCTTCAGCGCCTCGATGTTGGGTCTCGTAATCAGCCCCAACATCGTTCAGATTTACATTTTTTGGGAACTGGTAGGTATGTGTTCGTACCTGCTAGTCGGATTTTGGTACGATCGCAAACCCGCTGCTGACGCTTGCCAAAAAGCTTTTGTCACCAACCGCGTCGGCGACTTCGGCCTGCTGCTGGGCATCCTCGGCATTTACTGGGCCACCGGCAGCTTTGAATTTGAGGTGATGGGCGAACGCCTGCACTCCTTAGTCGAATCCGGGGCCCTCAGCGCGACTCTGGCGACACTCTTCGGCGTCCTCATATTTTTGGGGCCAGCAGCCAAATCCGCTCAATTCCCCCTCCACGTCTGGCTGCCAGACGCAATGGAAGGCCCGACACCGATTTCGGCATTAATCCACGCCGCGACAATGGTAGCGGCCGGCGTATTCCTGATCGCTCGGATGTACCCAGTGTTTGAGGGGCTGCCGGCAGTCATGAATTTGATCGCCTGTACCGGCTGTTTTACGGCATTTATGGGTGCTTCGATCGCGATTACCCAAAATGACATCAAAAAAGGCCTCGCCTACTCCACCATCTCCCAACTCGGCTACATGGTGATGGCAATGGGCGTCGGCGCTTACAGTGCCGGACTTTTCCACTTGATGACTCACGCTTATTTCAAAGCAATGCTGTTCCTGTGTTCAGGTTCAGTGATTCACGGTATGGAAGCAGTTGTAGGCCACAACCCCGCTCTCGCTCAAGATATGCGAGTCATGGGCGGCTTGCGGAAATATATGCCGATTACCTCTGCTTGCTTTTTAATCGGAAATTTGGCAATCTGCGGAATTCCGCCGTTTGCTGGTTTTTGGTCAAAAGACGAAATCCTCGCCAGTGCCTTCGCAGCAAATCCCGCTTTGTGGGCTGTTAGCTGGCTGACGGCCGGGATGACCGCGTTTTATATGTTCCGAATGTATTTCAGCACCTTTGAGGGTGAATTCCGGGGCAATGACAGCGCTATCAAGCGGCAACTCCTGCAACCCGGTGTTGTTTTTGGCCCGGGAGCGATGAACGTTAAGGAATTGGCCTCAACTGGCGACAGTCACGATGAGCACGACCATTTGCCTCACGAATCTCCTCTGACAATGGCTCTGCCGTTAGTCTTGCTGGCAGTACCTTCTGTGTTTATCGGTTTTCTCGGTACGCCGTTTGCCAATTATTTCGAGCAGTTTGTTCGCGCTCCTGGCGAGTCTCTCGAAGAAGTTTTGGCACACGCTGCTGAGTTCAATTTGACGGAATTTTTGATTATGGGCGGAAGCTCTGTAGGTATTGCTTTGCTGGGCATTACTTTGGCTTCTATGATGTATTTGAGCCGTAAAATTGACCCAAGTGCGATCGCGCAAAAAATCAAACCGCTTTACGAGTTCTCCCTCAACAAGTGGTATCTCGACGATATCAACGAATTTCTCTTTGTCAAAGGCAGCCGCCGTTTAGCGCGGCAAGTCATGGAAGTGGATTTGCGAGTCGTCGATGGTGCCGTCAACTTAACAGGGTTTCTCACTCTGGTTAGCGGCGAAGGTTTGAAATACTTTGAGAGCGGTCGCGCTCAATTTTATGCCCTGATTGTGTTTGTCGCAGTTCTGGGTTTTGCGATCTTTTCAGGAGTCAGTTAAATCGGTAGCGACACGGCCTTGTCCATTGGTGTCAACAACCATGTCAAACCTAGTACGGGTCTGGTGTCTGACGATTAGGGTTCGCTCCCCCCTCGCCCCCCTTCTTAAGGGGGGCAGGAATCTTCTCAAAGTCCCCCTCCTTAAGGGGGATTTAGGCGGAGCTAGACTCAGGTAAAAGCAATATTTATCAAGGGTTTTAGGCTTAACTTTACACGCTTTGGGCATTGCCGTATCCCCATTAGGAGATATTTGAAGAAATGGTATTAGGTTAATAAATCACAATTGACAATTAGCAAATAGAAATAAATCTTTCATTAAAATTCACTGTTGCGATCGCATAATTTGTCCAAATAATAGAAAAAAAAATTGTTCCGTCTAAAGAAAGTATAAAATTTAGGCTAAAATTGGCAAAATGTGTTTAAACCTAATAACTGATGGATCATTTTAAAACGCAATGGATACAGCTAACTTTCCCTGGTTAACAACAACAATTCTGTTTCCCATTGCTGCGTCCTTGCTGATTCCTTTAATTCCCGATAAGGATGGCAAGACGGTGCGGTGGTATGCCCTAATTGTGGGTTTGATCGATTTTGCCCTACTTGTTTACGCTTTTTACACTCAGTACGACTTCAGCAATCCAGATTTGCAACTGGTAGAAAGTTACTCTTGGGTTCCGCAACTCGATTTAAATTGGTCTGTGGGTGCTGACGGTTTATCGATGCCGCTGATTTTGCTGACTGGTTTTATTACCACTTTAGCTACTTTAGCAGCTTGGCCGGTCACTTTTAAACCGAAGCTATTTTACTTTTTGATGCTGGCGATGTACGGCGGCCAAATAGCAGTTTTTGCCGTGCAGGATATGCTGCTGTTTTTCCTGGTTTGGGAACTGGAATTAGTTCCGGTTTACCTGATTTTGTCGATTTGGGGCGGGAAAAAGCGCCTTTACGCAGCAACTAAGTTTATCCTGTACACGGCAGGGGGTTCGCTGTTTATTTTGGTTGGCGCGCTGACGATGGCGTTTTACGGCGATACGGTGACTTTCGATATGCGGGCGATCGCAGCTAAAGATTACGCCCCCAATGTAGAATTGCTCCTGTACACAGGTTTCTTAATAGCTTACGGCGTCAAACTGCCGATTTTTCCCCTGCACACTTGGCTCCCTGACGCTCACGGCGAAGCAACCGCACCCGCCCATATGTTGCTAGCAGGAATTCTGCTAAAAATGGGCGGTTACGCTTTACTGCGGATGAATGCGGGAATGCTCCCGGATGCTCACGCTACTTTCGCACCCATCTTGGTAATTTTGGGTGTGGTTAACATTGTTTACGCGGCATTAACTTCTTTTGCTCAGCGCAATTTGAAGCGGAAAATTGCTTATTCTTCGATTTCGCACATGGGGTTTGTGTTAATCGGGATAGCTTCGTTTACCGATTTGGGAACCAGCGGTGCAATGCTGCAAATGGTTTCCCACGGTTTAATCGGGGCGAGTTTGTTCTTTATGGTGGGCTGCACTTACGATCGCACTCACACGCTCATGCTGGACGAAATGGGCGGTGTAGGGCAGAAAATGCGTAAGGTTTTCGCGATGTGGACTGCTTGTTCTATGGCTTCTTTGGCTTTGCCGGGAATGAGCGGTTTTGTAGCAGAATTGATGGTGTTTGTAGGTTTTGCAACGAGCGATGCTTACAATCCTGTTTTTAAGGTTTGCGTGGTATTTCTAGCTGCTGTCGGGGTGATTTTGACTCCGATTTATCTGCTGTCGATGCTGCGCGAAATCTTCTACGGGCCTGAGAATAAGGAATTGTCGGAGCACGAGGAATTGGTGGATGCGGAACCGCGAGAAGTGTTTGTTATTGCGGCTCTGTTAGTGCCGATTATTGGCATTGGTTTGTATCCTAAGATGTTGACTCAGGTTTACGATGCGACTACTGTACAGTTGACTGCAAGATTGCGGGATTCTGTGCCGTCGCTTGTGGCTAAGGCTGCTGCGGATAAAACTGTGTCTCTGCGTGCTCCGGCGATCGAGCCGAGTAAGTTGTGATTTGAATTGGATTTAGGAAGAAAACCCCCAAACCCGATTTTAAAATCGGGTTTGGGGGTTTTCTATTTTGTTTTGGGCGATCCAAACTGAATTATTTGGTGGTTGTGCTATCCTAGTGGAGTCTCTGTTAAAAACATTACATTAGCAGCCATGCCGACACCTTCCACAAGTCATTTACCAAAACCTAAATCTTGGGATGAATTTGAGGATATTACATGGGAAATTTATCAACGAAAATGGCAGGACAATCATGCACAGAGATATGGCAGAAGTGGACAGCCACAAAATGGTATTGATATTTATGGTCGGCCAAACAGTTCCGACAAGTATATAGGTGTTCAGTGTAAACGATATGAGGATAACAAGCTAAACCAGCAAATAATCCAGGCAGAGATTGTCAAAGCAGAATGCTTTTCACCTCCACTCAGTGAATACATTATTGCAACTACGGCATCAAGAGATACAAAGCTTCAAGATTTTGTCCTATCTTTAAATGAAAAGCGTAGAGTAGAAAATAAGTTCTCTGTCTATATAGTGTTTTGGGAAGATATATGCAATGACTTGGCAGATCCCAATAATCGTGATTTACTCAAGAAGTATTATTCTGTGTGGGAACAGATATTTAGCAATCAAGAGAAATCTATAAGTAGTGAGCAGGTTGCATCTATTCATTGTCTTTTGAGCTTGGAAATACAGCAAGACTGCAACTTACTTGAGGAACTTCTTAATCAAAATCAAGATGCTTTATCGAAAAAATGGCAATCATGCTTTAGTAAAAATCGCGGCGTATGGCGAGAGCAGTCGTATCGTTTACTTCTTGCTAAAAGTAGTAGAGAGTTAATGTCAAAAATTCAAAAATTTTACCAGCAATTAGATGAGATTGAGACTAGATGCAAAAGTCTAGCTGCCTTGAGATGTAGAATTAAATTGCTTGATTCAAAACCCATATTTACAGATTCTAAGGGTGGGATTTTGGGATTTGATACAAAACCTTTACACCCTTTGGGTAGTGGCTCCTACACATACTCAGACCTGAAAGAGGAATTTGATTTAAGGGAAAGATACTCTACGGACTTCAATAAGCTGAAAGAAAAAGTTCATGAAACGCTGAATATTGGCAATCAAATAACTTGTGAGTTCAATAAAATTATGCAATTGCTCGGACTTGATATAACAAGCCCGTTGTAGGCAGACTGTATCGAGGTCGTTGAAGGTGGAGTTGAGAATTTTCATGCACAATACCCCATACTTCAAAATTACCAGTGGGTCGATCGCCCTTCAATTCGCTACAATCGCTCTCTTAATCTCTAGCGTTATTGTTCTGCCAAGAGTGCGATATTTGTCAAGGGCGATCGCACCCTCGCAAGTTGTAATTTGAACCGGATGCGAGTGAGGACACCCCAAAACCTCGATTATTAAACGGGTTTTGGGGTTTTCTATTTTTTTTAGGGCGATCGAGCTTTTAGGATTCTTATTATTTTTGTTGGGCCCGAACCCAGTAAGTTTTGAAGCAAGGCGCTAAAATCCAATTCAGATAGCTATTAAAATACAGATTGCAAGCTTATTGGCTGTCCAGAATGCAAAATCAAGAGTCATCTATCGTTTTCGATCGAGAACGCGCTTCTTCCTACGACAAAAGATTCGCTAAATTGGCTCCGATGCGCGACGCACTTCATTTACTGATCGGGCTGGTACTTTCCGAACTTCCTGCAGATGCACGGATTCTCTGTGTCGGCGCAGGAACCGGTTTGGAATTGATTTATCTCGCCCAAACCTTTCCCCAGTGGCAGTTTACTGCGGTAGAGCCTGCGGCACCGATGCTTGACCTCTGTCGCCAACGCGCCGAAGAGTGCGGTATCGCGTCACGTTGCACTTTTCACGAAGGCTATCTCGATTCACTGCCCGCATCGCACTCTTTCGATGCTGCGACTTGCCTTCTGGTTTCTCACTTCTTTATGCAACAAGATGAGCGGCGCAACTTTTTTAGTCAAATTGCTTCACGACTTTGCCCTAACGGATATTTGGTCAGTGCGGATCTGGCTTCCGATATGTCTACTTCAGAGTACCAAAGCCTTTCCGAGGTTTGGCTGCGAATGCTGAGGTATGCCGAAGTGCCTGCTGAGGAGATTGAAAAGTTTCGTGATTCTTATGGTCGAAATACTGCTGTGCTACCGCCAATTGAAGTCGAATCAATAATTGCATCCAGTGGCTTTGATACACCTGTATTGTTCTTACAGACCCTTCTGATTCATGCCTGGTATGCTAGGCGAACACCACCCTCGCTAGAAGTGTAGTTATCAACAGCAGCCGAAAAATCTCGTGAAGTGGACTGACAAAAACCAAGTGTGAGGGTGCTTTCGTTTTCTGGAAGCCCCAGAACCGAGTCGCGCCGAAGAGCGATCGCAATACCCGATACTTCAAAATTATCACTAGAGCGATCGCTCTTCACTTCGGTATTGCGATCGCTCTCGGGGTTTCTAGCGTTAAGTTTATTGGTGGGTGTTCTGCATCAAGTTGGATGGAGAGCTTTTTACACTTGGCAAATTATATTTGGTCGCGGAAAGCTGTGCCACCATTTCTGCACGAGACGAAACCTCAAGCTTGCGGAACATTCGCTTCAAAGCTTGCTTCACTGAATTCTCAGTGATCCAAAGTTCCCTCCCAATTTCTGCGTTGGTTCGCCCCAAAGCAACCAATTCGGCAATTTGCAATTCACGAGGCGTTAGGCGTGAGGTCTTGAAAGGTTGGTGTTGCGATTCCCTACCGGATAGCTTCGCTTCGCGGACTGTTGCAGCCCAAACAGACAAGTGCAAACAGATCGCACTCAAATCGGCTAGATTTTGTGTATCAAAGGCGGGCATTGACTGTTCTCGGGTACAGCCCACTACACCCGCTAATTTACCGCTATTTACGATCGGTCCCGCCATCACGTGCCAATGATCGGGTCGGGGACAAATTATTGTCCAAACCTTGGGAGATGCCACCAATGCTTCATGGACAGGAGCGTGACGCTCCACTAGATAACGCACAACAGGATTATGTTCGATTGATAGTCCAATTTGCAGTGTTTTCTGAAGATTACTATCTACCAAGGGCAGTCGATCGAAGAAAAAGATTCCCGATCGCTTAGCTGCAAAATACTCACCGATTTGGGGCAGGACTTGCGATCGCAAAACTTGTTCGTCCTTTACCTGGTCGAGCGCTTCAAATAAAAGCTGCAAGGGACTTGTCATGGTCATGGTCTCAAAAAGAGTACCCGATCGAGGTCTAGAAGCATTGGAATACTCGAATTATATTACCCTTGTAATCTCAAAAGCAACTTGACATGACAACCTGTTCGGAAACCGACCGCGAGCGCACTCCCACACGTTGGATACAGATCGGCTTTTATGCGACTTCAATAGTCTTTAATGTCTGCTTAATTGCTCAGTTATTGACGGTTGGAATTGCCTACTTCAATAATCCTGCATGGTGGAATATTCATGTTTGGCTAGTGCGAGGGTATGGTGGGCTGTCATTAGTCTTACTGGGATGGTCGTTTATCGCCCCCTTCTCACGCAGAATACGACATCTCGCCGCAAGTTTGCCCCTGCTGCTCGGACTACAATTTGCCAGCATTCATCTCAAGAGTCCTCTTCACCTAGAGATACTACATCCTCTGATTGGATTTACGTTGCTCTATGTTTCTTCAAGCCTTGTACATCGCATATCGCGCACTTTATCGTCCAGCAATTATCAAAATAATCAAATTGGAGAGGTATAAATGACCCAAGAAGCAATCTTCAGTCCCTTCTTTGCCACAGTGTTTCTAACACTCATAGTCTGGGTGTATATGTACATACGCCGTATCAGTTTTATCACAAGTATAAAACTCAGTCAAAAGGATTTTGCTGTACCGGGCGCACTGGCGCAGATATCGCCACCAAGCGTATCCAATCCATCGGATAACCTAAAAAACTTGTTCGAGATTCCGGTACTTTTCTATGCGCTTGTCCTATACCTCTTCATCACGAAGCAGGTGGATGCAGTGTATGTAAACGCCGCGTGGGTCTTCGTTGTGTTTCGCGTATTGCATAGCGCTGTCCATTGCACATTCAATCTCATCATAGTTCGGTTCTACCTCTACCTATTTGCCACGCTCGCGGTGTGGTTCATCGCGATCCGCGCAGCACTTATCCACTTTGGCACAATTGATTAACCTCGCTCAAATGAGCTAGAAGTTATCAACAGTCACCGAACAATGAGCGTGCAGCGGAAAGCCCGCTCTGTTTCTGCGTGTGTGTTCGGTGTCTTGGGGGCGGTCTGCCACTGAACCGAGTCGTGAACTCGCGATCGCAATACCCAATACTTCAAAATTACCCGTAGGTCGATCGCCCTTCAATTCGGTGCGATCGCTCTCTTAGTTTCTAGCCTGATTATTCTGCCAAGAACCCGATATTTGTCAAGGGCGATCGCACCGAGCAAGTTTTGATTCGATCGGGTTCTTATAGGCAAAAAACATAGCAAGAAAACCCCCAAATTAGGTTTAAAAATGGGGTTTGGGGGAATTCGTTGAGGCGGGGAAGCATTCTCTTCCTGCTGATCTCGTTATTGATCGGGATCTTGGACGGAATCTTCCCATGTGAATGAACCGTGGATGGCAGCGGCCCCGGAACCGCCAGAGCAACGAACCCCTCAACTCCAGGAAGCGATTCGCATCGCAAGATCGGCGTTGTGTAGAAGTTCTAACCACATTTGCCTGGAGATGAATCGGTGAATTTTTATGTGCGGGAATCAGCGACGATTTCTTGATTTTGGTTGGATTTGGTAATGAATTATAAGCGAGCAGAATAGTTCTATTTTACATTTGTTTTAGGCGTTTTTTCAGGGAATGACATCCAGAAAAGTTCTTGCTATCATCGACGAACAAGAGCGTTGAGGCGGCATAGATGACTGGCAAAGCTCAGACCGGGACTAGACAATTATTGCGTAGGTGTTGGTTGACCTTAACGAAATGGCGATCGCTCAGTGCCCTCTGCGTTTTGACACTGGCGGTTAGCCTGATTGTGAATGCTTGTAGCCTTGCACCACAGCAACTAGCTCCCCTGCGCGTGGGAATCGTCAGTTGGGCAGGATTTGATATCGCACTTTATGCTCAGGAAGTCGGATTATTCAAACAGCGCGGATTAGACGTGCAACTCATTCGGTTTGAGAATCAACAAGATTCGACTCGCGCCATGCTGCGCGGTAATCTTGATGCTAATTTCGCTTCTTTGTGGGATGTGGTGCAGTCTGATTCGAGAAGTGACAAGCCTGCTGTGGTGATGGTAACAAGTATTTCTCATGGGGGTGATGGTATTGTTGCTCAACCTGCAATCAAGTCAGTGGCAAATCTTCGTGGTAAAAGAGTCGGATGTAAACTGGGAACAGTGAATCATCTGATTTTATTGGAAGCCCTGAAGTTGCACCAGATTAAACCCGAAGAGGTCAAGATTGAAGATATTTCTAACGAAACAGCGGTTGATTTGATGCAGCAGGGACGTTTAGATGCCGCCGTGATCTGGCAACCACTTCTAGGCGCAACTGCCCAAGCAATCAAAGGAAATATTATTTTTACCACTAAGGAAGTTGATAGTTTAGTTATTGATACGTTGGTTTCTCGGTCAACTCTTATTCGCCAGAAAAAAGCTGAAGTGAAGCAATTTATTAGGGCTTGGTTTGATATTATGAGTGCGGTGGAAACAAAGCCTAATCAAGTGTTTCAAAAAGTGGCTCAAAGCCTGGGACAGAAGGGTGAGGCTTTTGCTAAAGATTACGCAGGTGTGAAAAAGGGTGACATTGCCATGCAGCAGAAGATGTTTCTGTCTGGTAGGTTGCCAGAGGCGATCGCTCAAATGGCTGAACTATTAAAATCTGACCCCCGTGCCGGACGGATGCCGCGTCAGGATGTGGAGATTAACACTGAGATTGTAACTACAGCAATCAATGAATGGAAATTATGACGAAATTCGTGCATCCCCATAGCTTGTCGCAGCGCTTGCTGGTTAGCGTTGGGTTGTCGATTACCACAGTTGGACTGGCAATTCTGGGACTTAACTATCGGCTGATGCAGTCTGACTTAGAAACGCAAGTTCATAACCGGGCTCAATCAATTACACAATCTCTGGAGTTTTCTACAGAAGGCTTAGTAGAGTTGGAGAATAAAAGCATTCTGCGACGGGTTGTGCAAAATTTTGCCACGATGCCCGGTGTGCTAGAAATTGCGATTGTCGATCCATCTGGAATGGCGATCGCGCGCAGCCCTCAGAATGCGACTAATCAGCCATACACTTCGATCTATCCGCAACTCGCGCAAGCGATCGACCAAGCGGCAACCACAAGCGTCGAAGTCAGCTACGATATCGTACTAGATGGCAAGCCTGCGATCGCACAAATTATGCCTTTTAGCAGTACCTTATTTGGCACATCCCAACGACGGGGAGTAGCGATCGCGCTACTCGATCTCAACCAAATGAAGCAAGCTGCCGACAGAACTTTCATTACCTCAACATTGTTATTGCTAGTTGGCATCATCACAATTTTGTTACTCATGGGGATACTCCTTCAGAAGAATGTATTGCAACCCTTGCGGGACTTGACAGAAGCAGTTTCCCAAAGTAAAAAAACTGGCATCTTTCCTATGCCAAAGACGATTCCAGCTAACGAAATTCTATTTTTGGCAAGCACATTTGAGGAAGTATTCCGACAATTGGAAATCCACCAGCAACTCACCGCCGAAATAGCTCAACGAAAACAAATAGAAGTCACATTACGCGATAGCGAAGCCAGAGAACGAGACAAATCTCAGCAGCTTGAGCAGGCAATTGAGACTTTAAAACGAACGCAAACCCAACTGATTCAGACCGAAAAAATTTCCTCCTTGGGGCAATTAGTTGCAGGAGTAGCCCATGAAATTAACAATCCGGTCGGCTTCATTCATAGCAATCTAATTCATGTACAATATTGTGCTGACTGTCTATTAAATTTGGTACACCTATATCAAAAGCATTATCCAAACGCGATTGGGGAAATTGAGAAAGAAGCAGAAAATATTGACCTGGACTTTTTGCAAGATGATTTACCTAAAATTCTGAGTTCTATGAGAATTGGTACCGATCGCATTCGCCAGATTGTGCTGTCACTCCGCAATTTTTCCCGAATGGATGAGTCAGAATTTAAAGAAGTTGATATCCATGAAGGAATTGATAGCACGCTGTTAATTTTGCAACATCGTCTCAAAGCGCGGCCGGAACATCCAGAAATTAAAGTCATTCGAGAATATGGTGATTTACCGCTAGTTGAGTGTTATGCCGGACAACTTAACCAAGTATTTATGAATATTTTGGCAAACGCTATTGATGCACTCGAACAAATAAATACTCAACGGGTAGCTTGCTCGATCGAGAGGCACCCATGTTGTATTACAATTTGTACCTCGGTGGTAGATTCGCAATGGGTTAAAATTGCGATCGCCGATAATGGCAATGGAATTCCAGAATCAATTCAAACACAGATATTCAATCCATTTTTTACAACAAAGCCTGTAGGGAAGGGAACCGGAATGGGAATGGCGATTAGTTATCAGATTATTACTGAAAAACATGGTGGGACGCTTAGGTGTTTTTCAACGCCAGAAAAAGGGACGGAGTTTGAGATTTGTATTCCTGTTCAGCATTAGGGGTTGGCAATATAGAATTGTTTATTACACAGGCGGTATTTTTGAGGATTAATAAGGGAGGCGCGATCGCCATGACCCGAAATTGACAATCGATCATAATTGTGATATTCTTTTTATAAGCTGAAGTTAATCCCTTAATGCAACTCTAGAAAAAGCCACGATTAAAAGCTAGAAGCTTGACTTGATGGCTCGAATCAATAGGACAATCAAATGAACACAAGTAATATAAAGTCTTTTTCAGTTGATGGTCTTTTCGGCACAATCGATCGTTAGCTGGCGATCGCAATACTCAATACCCAATACTTCAAAATTACCATTTGGTCGATCGCCCATCAATTCGGTATTGCGATCGCACTTGCGGGTTTCTATCCTTATTGTTATACGGAGAGTGCGATCTTTGGACTGGGGCGATCGCGCTTCTAAGATTCTTACGGCTTCAGATCGAGCAGTTGGCGGTAATTAACACCCCGATCGATTATGGTACCGCCTCAGATTGTTTGAGGGCTGCACTGAACGCGAAGTGGTTAAGATTCAGCAGGGATCGGGAATGCTGAAATTGTCTGTTGCCGAATGGGGATCTCAATCACAAACTTAGTGCCTGAGCCAGGTGTAGAAAAACACTTGATTTTACCGCGATGTTTTTCAGTAATGATGTGATAACTAATCGACATCCCCAAACCCGTACCTTTACCGATGGGTTTGGTCGTGAAAAACGGGTCAAAAATGCGCTGCTTCACTGGGTCTGGCATACCCATGCCGTTGTCAGCGATCGCCACCTCGACCCATTGATTGTCGATCGCAGAAGTCCGAATTGTAATCTGAGGCGGGGTGTCTTTAAGCTCCTGATAGGAGCGTTTGGTATTCATGTCCTCAAGGGCATCCAGAGCATTCACCAAAATATTCATGAATACCTGATTGAGTTGTCCGGGGAAACATTCCACCTTGGGCAATTTGCCATAGTCTTTGATTACTACGACGGCTCGACGATCCGATCTATCTTTGATCCGGTGTTGCAAAATCAGCAATGTGCTCTCAATTCCCTCATGGATATCAACATCTTTGAAATCTGCTTCATCCATGCGAGAAAAGTTCCGCAACGAGACGACAATACCGCGAATTCGCTCGGTGCCTACCTTCATAGACGACACGATTTTTTGGATATCTTCAGTGACGAACTCCAAGTCGATTTCCTCTGCCATTGCTTGCACGTCTGGATCGTTGCTGGGATGGCGCTGTTGATAGAGTTCTATCATCCGCAACAGATTTTGGGTATATTCGTCCAGGTGGGTAAGATTACCGTGGATGAAGTTGACCGGGTTATTGATTTCATGGGCAATTCCCGCAACCAACTGTCCCAAGCTAGACATTTTTTCGCTTTGGATAACTTGCATCTGAGCTTTTTTCAGTTCGTTTAGGGTCGTCTCCAGTTCTTTAGCTTGCGCGGTCGAGGAGATTGCTAGTTCTTCGATCGCAGCAACCTGGGGCAGAGTTGTCCAGCAAGCAATTGCCACCCCCACAAATGCCAGCGTCATCAACACAATAATCAGCAGATAGGGATTCTTGGTTCCGGTTTCTACCCGCAGCCAGGAGCGAATCAGCCAACTGATCGTCGCTGTACCACAAATCAGCGCAATCAAAATTCCGACCTGAAGCACAACAAAGTATTCGTTTTTAGGAGGAGTTACTGGCTTGGTATGGAGTCGATCCCACCACGGTAAATGCAAAGATGCCCAAGGAATCCGCAGAATCGCAGCGTCGATCGCTATCACTACTAACGGCAACAGCAATCCCAGACCAAAATCCATCCATCCCCAGCTAACGCCACCCACCACCAGGGAAATGAACTCGACCACCAGTAATGCTAAGGATAGTCGCCCCCAACGCACGACTGGATCGTTGCGCTGCATCCACAGCCCCAAGTGCAACCCCATGATAGAAATGAAAAAACTCACGCCTGACACCACGACAATTCGAGTGGTGTTGCCCCATACTAAAAATCCTAAACTACAGATAAAGGTTAGCAGCAGCGCGGGTTCTAGGGAACCTCGACGGGACACTGCGCCAAACACCGGAGACAACAGCCCATCCTGCGCGAGTTGGAAAAGGATGCGGGGCGTATTGCAAACGCTAGTCGCAGATCCCAACAAACAGCTAGCGGCAACCAGCAACGTGACTAGGGCAGGGGCAGCGTCTCCCCAGAAAGGCTTGGCAGCCGCCAGGAAATTGCCGTATAAATTGCCTTCTAAACCGGCAGCGGTTGCCAACTGCACCAACACTAAACTGCCGCCCACAAACACTAGAGGCATGAACCAGGCAACCCAAGACAGCGCCTTGAGGGTGTCTTTTGGGTGCACACTGTCTGCTACAAAGGATGAAGCTGTATCGCAGCCATAGAAGCTATAAGCGGCAAACAAGTACCATTTGAGCCAGTCCTGGACACTGATGGCATCAATGCTGCTGGGCAAGAGTCCGGGGCTTTGGGGCGAAAAGGCAAGCCAGCCTAAACCCTGAACGCAGAAGAGGAGTAAAAAGCCGATCGAAGGAAAGATAAAAAAGAGGTGCAGAATGGCGACGGCGCGGGTGCCACTTAATGCTAAAAAGTAAGCGATCGCAGTAAAACCGATCTCAAACACTTTTTCTGGAATATTCAGCCCCATCGGTTCTAAATGGAATTGAATCAAGTTTGTGAGGACGATCGCATTAATGGGCGGAAAGGAAACCCACCCCAAGTAGTAGGCAATCCCCAAGTAGCGGGAAAGGGCAGGGTAACGATGGAGCAATCGCGTGATGTAATTTGGTGTTCCTCCAGATACATCTGGATATTTCTCACCCAAACTCTGAACTTGAAGGTTAAACAGAATTCCGACGATAACACCAGGAATCCAGACCCACAGCGATGCAGAGCCAATTTCTGCTTGGATCAACGGCGCTAAGGTAAACCACATCAGATATCCAACCACACTAAACCCCCAAGCTTCCGCAGAGGACATGGTGCGCCGGAGGCGATTCAGAAATGGCACAGGATCTATTTCCATAACAAGCAGATAGGGGTAATCCTATTGTGATACAATTGCAATTTTTACACTCAATAAAAAAAGAAATATTTAGTCTTTTTTTATAGTGATGAAAATTCTCAGATCGAGCTGATGTAGCGGTGAAAGATTGAGGCAATCAGTTGAGGTTGCTAGCGCTCGCACTCTCGATCACAACAACTTATTGGAACTGATATCTTGCACCAGTTGCAATAAGCCTTTCATGGGCGGGCTAGAAGAGCAACGGCCCACAAAAAAAGTCACTTTTTGTGGAAGAGGTCGAAAAGCCTGTTAAGCGAGAAGGGTGCAATATTTCGGTTGAAGCTGACTCTATTGAGTCTTTTCACTTTGTTTAATGTGACTTTAGCTAGCGATCGCAATACTCAATACCCAATACTTCAAAATTACCTGCGGGCGATCGCTCTTTAATTCGGTGCGATCGCTCTCTGAGTTTCTATAGCGTTCCTAATTGAGTTGTGAACACTAACCATACATATAAAGTTTGGGAAATTCAAATATTTGACGATTCAGAAAAAACATAAATAACCTCTTTACTATGGTAAAAGATTTACAGCGATAGGCAAATTTTCTCAAGAGATTCTTTCCTTGTAACCAAATATCTTCTACTGGATTTTGTTCGGGGGCATTCGGGGCAAATAAGATACAATTTATTTGCCATTCTTCGGGAGATTTTCCGTCATTTACTAATTCTAAATATTCTCTTAATTCTTGTGACT
>NZ_JAUBRO010000077.1:0-21561 GCF_036701945.1 Microcoleus sp. MON1_C1
CTAGATAATTAACCCACTTTTCTCCATCTAATCCAACACCAAATGTACTCCGTCTGCGATATTTTTTCTTGGGTTCTGTGCGACGAGATACATATTCTTGTACCTGCTTTTTCTTCAGTTCATTACCTTGAAATATTGCTGAACTGTACGTTAGTGTCATGAGCAGAATCATGTTAATAAGTCGGTTCCCTTTGAGGCTTGTTCCTTCAAGATCGTAGCCTCCTGTTTTACAGTCTCGGAACATTTCTTCAATGCCCATTCGCTGCTTATAAGCCAATACGGTTCAGTTAAGGCTTAAATAGTGGTAAATTAGGTATGGTGTTCAAAAAAGGAGAGCAAGTAAGGTGCATCTCAAAGAATTCTCACTTTTTATCTCCCAAAATCCCAAGTAAGGAGATATTCAAGGCCATAGAGATAGCAATTCCAGCCAGTGCAATTGAACAAGCTATTGCGAAAACAAATGTTGAAGAAAAACGTCAGCGCGCCCTACCAGCACAACTGGTAGTGTGCCTGGTAATTGCCATGAGTCTGTGGTCGAAAGATTCAATGCGGGATGTCTTAAAAAATTTAATTGATGGTCTTAATGAAGCATGGGTAAAAATTGGTAAATATTGGCGGTTTCCCTGTAAATCAGCAATTACTCAAGCCAGACAAAGATTAGGAGCAGGCGTGATGAGACAGTTGTTTCATTCATTAGTGCGACCAATGGCTACAGTTGAAACAGTAGGAGCTTTTATCAACGAACTCAGGGTCGTAGTGATAGATGGAACCTGCTTAGATATTCCAGATAGTGATGAAAATGCCCGAGTTTTTGGTCGTCCGGGAAGTCGTCCAGGTACAAGAGCAGCGTTCCCGAAAGCTAGATTAGTTATTTTATTAGAGGCAGGAACACATTTAATATTTGATGCCTTAATGTGTCCATATAAAACAGGAGAAAGAGTAAGAGCGTTAAAGTTGTTACGCTCAGTAACGCCGGGAATGCTATTGATGTGGGATAGAGGGTTACATTCTTATGCGATGGTAGAAGCCGCAGTCAGCAAAGGTTGTGAGTATTTGGGGCGAATTCCATGCAACGTTAAATTCTTAAACGAGACACAATTAGAAGATGGTTCATATGTGAGTTGGGTAAACCCATCAAGCAAATTAAGAAAAAAAGGATTTAAGCCAATACAGGTAAGAGTAATTGAGTACACCATTGAGCATTCCGAACGCCCAGAAGCACAAATTAGATATCGTTTAATTACGAGCTT
The DNA here is from genome assembly GCF_036701945.1 of Microcoleus sp. MON1_C1. Classification (NCBI taxonomy): domain Bacteria; kingdom Bacillati; phylum Cyanobacteriota; class Cyanophyceae; order Oscillatoriales; family Microcoleaceae; genus Microcoleus; species Microcoleus sp. MON1_C1. The sequence continues at coordinate 1,251 of NZ_JAUBRO010000077.1, forward strand.
GTTGGAGGCTAAAAAATTTCCAGCGCACCTATTGGCTTGTGAATATCATCAACGTTGGGAAGTCGAGAATACGATTGATGAAATGAAAGTACATTTATTAGGACGAAAAACTCATATTCGTTCTCAAAAGCCAAAGAAGGTGGTACAAGAAATTTATGGTTTACTACTAGGACATTGGGCTGTACGGTTATTAATTTTTCAAGCAGCAAGCAGTGCAGGTGTTTCACCATTGCGTCTTTCTTTTAGTGGAACATTACGAGTTATTCGTCGTGTTCTGCCAAAATTCCAGCGGTTACAACCACAGGAACTTCCCTTTTTTTTAATTGGTTAACTTGGGAGATTCTCGATCAAGTTCTACCTAAAAGGGTTCAGAGAAACAACCCCAGAGTCGTGAAAAAACCTGTTTCAAAGTTTCGGTCTAAACAAGTTAAACACAGAGGTACTGGAATCATAATGACTCCTCCTGTTTTTATTGTTTTAAGCACTGCATAGCCTTAACTGAACCGTATTGATTGTGATGGTTCTGAATGCACTCGGCTTGATCCTGCTCGCTACCGCGTTGAAAAATATTCCAGACCAATGGAGTAACACAGTTGAGAGTGGGATAATAATGACTGTAAACAGAGAAAATATTGGGCTACGGCTGGCTGGCAAGATGAAGCTAGCCGATATCACTTTCTTGTTGTGGCTAGACGCTCGGACGTATTAATTAGGCATTGAGCCGACATACGCCACAAAGTCCCTGTTTTTCGTGTCCATAGAATGTCATTTCACGATGCCCCCATCTACCCGCCCTGGCTGCGTTCATCATCGCCGTGATTTCGGACTCTAGTCAATATTCCTGGTTACGAACTTCAGAAGATTTCTTGTTATTATTCGACTCTCTAGCTTTTAGAAGTTGAGCGTCTTTTTGAAACAACGGTGCAGTAGGCATCTTAGAAACCAAATGAGCCCCAACCCAGCACAACAGATTTATCTATAATATTTATCCATAATTTTTGAATTTGAGATCAGAAAACGCGCTCGTATAACTTTCCCTCAACGGGTTAAGACAGAAAAACCCGGACTGCCACCATATAGGCTATCCGGGCTTGAGTATACACCAAGCATAAAGATAGAACGGCACGGGCAGGCCAAGATATTCACGCAAGAGGAAATCGAGCTTTTGTTCAACGAAGCTTTGCAAACCTCACGCGATCGGGCGATGAGGTCTATAAGTCAAGAAAAATCACAATAAGTCAAGAAAAATCAACCTAAACCAAGAAATCAAAATAAGTCAAGAAAATCAGAATAAGTCAAGAAAATCAGAATAAGTCAAGAAGAGTCAACCTAAACCAAGATAAAGCGCGGTTTATCTACTGGTAAACCGAAAATAAACTAGCTCGTGATCGAGCTATCGCATCAAGTCGATCGCCCGTTTTGCAGGCTCGCGTCACGGATTTTAGATTTTGGATTTTGGAGTTTGGATTTTGAATTGGGAATAATCTTAATCGAACCCAGTCCCAGATTTGCTGGGGAGTTGCGGGCAACCGGACTTAAAAATCAAAATAAGCGCAATTTCCTACCAACTACCGGGGATTAATCAAGGCCGATCGGCTATGAGTTTTCATGAGTTTTCATAAATTTTTATGTGCTTTCATCAGTTTTCCAATATACAAAATTATGCAATTTCATGCAAAATTATGTCTTTTCATGATGTCCCCTGAAAACTCATAAGCCGCTCAAACCGAGCAAATTCTGCCGCCCCGACTATCGCCAGAACATCCGCTGAGGTAAGCTTGCTCGCGTCGATCGCCTCCACAAAAACCGCCACAACAGCAAGAGCAATGTGAGCAATCGGCACAGCCGAATATCGGGTAAAAATCAAGCGCCTTGATACCTAAGATTCCCCATTCATAAGGGTGCATTGTTTTTGCTTCTGCACGAATTAGTCAGAGTTTGTGATCACAAAAACATTGCTTGCTACCGAGAAAGAACAACTATAACCAGTCCCAACAGGTCAAGACACGAACAGCACAAAAAGGCAGTAATTTGGCAGGAAATTGCAGACGGAAAGCAGGATATTTTCAGGTAAATACAGGTTGCAGCCCCTGCAAATACCTGTATCTCACTGATTTTGTACAGCAAACGCCTGATTTTATACGGCACTTGCCTGACTTGAGGGCACACAAAAAATCAGCTAATTTTTTTGGTGGCGGCTTCGATCGACGGTGCGGGGAGGTCAGTAAAATATTTTGGGCAACGCGCGACCAATTCCTGAAACTCTAGGAAGTGCCGATCGCCCACAACCACCACCACATCCGCCGTTACCAATTCGCCAGCGTCGATCGCCTCGTTCAAATCTCCATTAATGGCTGAAGCTACAGCCGGTGACTGGTAGCCGATGGCCTCCTCAATGCGCTTGGCAAACTCGCGGGCGGCGGGCGGTGGCGCTAGTAATTCCTGAAACTCCTGGCGTTCAGTTTCGGTCGGTGGCTCCGGTTCTGATGCTAGTTCCGATGTGGCCGGCTCTGATTGGGCTTTTTTGTACAGCTTGCCAACTCTTTTAAGTTCTGTGTCCGGGAGTTGACTTTTTATTTGGTTTTTAAGCTCCGCATTACCATTCCACACGGCTTCAACCTCAGCCCAAGTTTTTGCAGCTTTTACTTTTTCGACTAGCAGGGTGATCGGTGGCGGTGGTTCTGCTACCGACTCTGGCGGCGCGACTGTTGGCGCTGTTGGCTGAGCTTCCGGTTCCGAGGGGACGATGGGAATTTGGTGTGACAGTTCCACATTTTTTTCTGTGACAGTTTCTGTATCAGAAGTGCATTTTACCCCCTCCCCCCCCTGTGACAGTGGGAGGTTGCTGACTATCCGGTTAATGCTTTTGGCAAAGGGAGTTTCAGCGATTTTATAACTGTCACACTCTGAATTTTTGCTAACTATCTGCTGACTATTCTGCTGACTATTTTCTAATCCATACATTGCATGGCTTTCAAAAGAATAGTTAGCAACTGGTACTGTGGGTGTGGGGGGGGGAGGGGGTAGTGAAATTTTTCTAGCAACTGTCACAGTGTCAATTATCTCGGTTGCTTCAAAATTGGGCAGAAAGTAGAGGTTAAATCGTTTGTCGCCGGGGGCGGGTTTGCTGCTTATTAGCCGTTTGTTCTCCATCCGCCCCAGCTCGCTGTAAATTGAGCCACGCTGTTCGCGAGTAACGCCCAACAATTCCATAATTTCAGGGCCAGAAAGCGGTTTTTGTGAGTTTGCTTGCAAGACATTAAGGATTCTGTCTCGGTGAGTTTGCTGTTGCGCTGCCTCTTCCTCATCCATTCCAACTTCGCTTATGAAATCCCATGAATTGTTCTCGGTGTTGAATTCGATATTTAGTGTTGTCCCTTCAGAATCTCGGTTTGTTGCGGTAAAAATCCGTTTTGGACACTTGGGGTCGTGAATGAGTTTTTTCTTGTTATTGGGGTCTGGTTTAGGAATTCGATCGAGCATCCAAGTTCCCCAGCAAGCACCCACTATCGCCGTTGATCCTCGGGCCCGCTCAACTCCGATTGCGTCGTTGCCTTTGTTGGCGTGGTGTACCAAAATGCCGGCCACGCGGTAGCGAGATAGCATATCGTTCAGCGCAATGATGTTGTCGGCAAACTCGGCGCTATTCTCGCTAATTTCCTTGCCAGCGGTAATTTTCTTAAGGGAATCTATTACTACCAAGTCAGGGCGAAAATTCTCCAACTCTGCCTCTAGCACTGCCATTTGGTCAATATTCCAGCGAGGAATGACGTGTAGGTTTGCTGTGTCTTGTTTGCGGAATCCCCGTTTTGTTAGCTCTTGTTTGAGTGATTGGCTGGATGCGTCAGGCGTAATTAAGAGCACTCTGCCTTGTTTGGTTCTTTGCCCCAAAAAGCGAGATTCTCCTGTAGCTACTGAAAACGCTAAATCAATCGCCAGTTTGCTTTTGCCGACTTTTGGCAACGCACACAACAGCACTGTTTCACCAACTGGAAGCAAACCAGAAACGAGCCAGTCCATTGCTTCCGACTCAGAATCAAACAACTCCTCAAGAGTCAGAACTTGCACTGTTGGCGCTTGTGTCCGCTGTTTCATTGCGGCCATTGCTTCCTTGATTGTCCCCGCACCCATACTGTATTTAGGAGCCAGTAGGGCGATTTGGCGGCACCGCTCTACTGGGTCTTCCATTTGAAGTAAGGCAAGAAGTTCGAGCCTGAATCGCTCTGCGTCCATATCTCGTTTTAGGGGCTTGATAATCTTGTTCTCCCAAGCATAATCGCCCATTCCTGCCTTCTGCCGCACTTCTTCAAGTTTGATATTGGTGGTGAGCTCGTCACGTTCCGATCGCAGTATTTCCCGCGCTTGCTCTGCTGCGTCCCGCATAGAAAGCTTAGTGTTGATTGATGGCTTGTTGCTCGATCGCTTGCTGCGGTCTTTATCTCCAAATTCCTGCCAGTACCAGCTTTTTATGCAGTTTTCTACAGCATCAGGAGATGCTTTATCAATGCTTGCTGATGGGTTTGAACCTTCTGCTGATTTCCAGATTTGGTTCCATTCCTTCTCATCCCATCCGCCACCAGATGAGCAGCGCCGACAAGCCTCAATGAAAAGGGTGTAAGCGTCGTCGCTGGTGGCTTGCCCCAGTTTCGCAAAATCGTTAGCAGTCCCGATCAAGTCTCTGGCGAGGCTGGTCATTGAAGTATTGCGCTGGGTTGAAACGCCTTGCAAGAATCCCTTGTTTGTCTTGCCCAGGGCACATAATAGCGGCACTGGCATCGGTACTGGCAGCTTCACATTTTCGTAGCAATCAGGCTTCTCCGGTACGGAAAATACTTGCGCTTGCGGTTTTGGCTGAAAAAGTGTCGCTTCTGGTTTTGTTGGTGTTGGGATGATCGTCCTCAGTTCATCGTATGTGTAGCGCTTGCCGGAGTTGTTCATAATCAATGATTGATTACCGCTTGAGTGCCATGCCCCCGCTAAGCGCATCACCCGGCTGGGATTTTTGATCGAGCGATCGGCGTCAGCAAACTCAAGTAACTCGGCTTGAAGTGGTAGCCATTTTTCGATAGCAATGGGTGTGACAAAAATCCAATACGAATGAATGGATTTACCCCCGGTATCAATTTGTAAGGATGGCTCTGGCAATCCTAAGCCTTTCCACAATTCAATCTGAGCAGCCTTGTCTAGGTTGTCGTGTTCGTAAAATATGGCGCGTCCGGTGCTAACATCGTCGTTTTTGTGTCCGCCGCCATTTACCACAAAATAAATTCCCCGGCCGTCCGCTTGAAAGTTGGTAGCCTGTGTGATTAATTGGTCAAGGCTGGTTGATTCTGCCTTCCGGCCCTTGTCTTCGGCTTTGCGTGGATCTGTATCGGGGAAGAAGGCCCGCAGAAAAACTTTGTCGCCTCCTTTGTAACCCAATGCTGCCAAATGCTGCCGGGCTTGCTTGCGGTCGATATGTCGTATGGATTGTGTCGTACTCATTACACCGCACCCCCGATCGCTTCAAAGGTGGGTGCGGAAACTTCTCTAAACTTGGTCAAGATTTTATTAGACTTGCTCAAACCTTGCCTAAAATTACCTAAACCTGGTAAAATTGAGTTACAGCCTAGGTTTGAAGACTTTTTAACTCTATGGGTAGTGTCAGAATTCTGTGAACGTGCGATCGAACCGCTACAGCTAGGAAGCGAGCTAGCACGAAGGCTACCCAGCAAGGTAGCACCAACCGTCACGCCGCCAATGGGGCGCGTGTTTCTTGAAACCAGGTGTGACATAATATTGGAATAAGCCGCCCTTTATTGCGGTGTGATTCCTAACTTTGTCTGTACAAAAGCTTGGCGGTTTTTCGAGACAAAGTTAGGGTGTATTAAAAATCGTAAAAAGCGCTGGAAGTGTTACGCTGCCAGCGCTTTTTCGTTATGTTCGTGTGAATTAGTGCCGTTCTCTCCGTTTTCTGCTAGCAACTGGCAATGTTTTTCGGCGTGCCGAATGTAAAGTTTTAAAGCTTCATTGATAAAGCCAGAGCGAGACTGGGAAAAATATTCGGCATAGGTATCGCAGTTGGCGACAACTTCTGGTTGCAGCCAAACTGCAACTTGTACTTTGTTTTCCGAATAGAGCATACGGTTTGCCTTAATAATCGATCAGCAAGTAAATAGATTCTAGCACCTGAAAGTCAGTTGCGATCGAACTCTGTATTTTGTCGTAAAACAGGTGCAAACCTTACTGGCTCGATCGCCCAAGAACTTTAAAAAGTTCTTGCATAAACAGTTTAGGTGTGTTAAAAGCACGAATCAAATATTAGCATTCGCAAACGCAAAAATGGTTCGAGAATTTGAGTAAAAGTACGGGACGCTCGATGGTAGAGGAGCAATTTCGGCTTATTTACCACTTTACGCAAAGTGGTATATTTTATGCAAAAAAAACGGCAGCTTGAACCATTAAAAACAAGTAAATTCAAATAAAACTCAAGTAAATTCAAGCCGATCGCCTGTAACTCCCCACCTCCCCACACCGCCGATCTCCTGCACCGCCACAAATCCCCAAGGGCGATCAGCCCAGTCTCTAGCTCGGTTCGGTTGGTGGCAAGCCGGCGCGAAAAATCTGTTCGGCTGTCAACCTCAATTCTGGGAACGCTAGAGACTCAACTCGGTCATCTCCCCGAAACTGGCTGATTTGATACTCGCCGTCAACCAACTGGTAAACCGAGATAGTAGGTTGTTTCGGATTGCCAATGAAGCGCCTGCCGCCCAAAGCAGCATAATCCACAACCCAATATTCCGAGATACCTAATATTTCGTACTCAGCTACTTTAACCAAGTAATCATCTTGCCAATTAGTGCTAACGACCTCTACAGCCAGTCGTACAGAAGCGCCCATCGTGATAATGGATTCTTTTTTCCAGCGTGGTTCACTTTCGAGCGCGGGTAAATCTAGGACGATGACATCTGGGCAATAGCCAGACTTGTCACTGACAGACTTAACTGTGTACTCTCTCGGCACTAGGTAGGGCAGTTGTTGCTGCCGAATTTCTAAATACACTTCGCCGGAAATAAACCCGGCTACAGCCGAATGGTCGCCAGTTCCTTTGGACATTTCGACAATAACTCCGTTATGTAATTCGTATTTATTAACTGAGTTTTCTGGATACCAAGCGACGAACTCATCAAATGTGACTGTCTTGGTTTGGGTTTGGATCATGGTTGCCTGTTTCCTTTGCTAGACATTTGCTAGATACTTGCTAAATACTTGCTAGACATCAACTAGCACCTTTACTTGCCTTACCCCCCTTAGCTTTCGCTGCTGTTGCTGGCTTTGCTGCGGTTGGCTGTGGGCCGTCGGTGCGATCGGACAGGCGATCGGTAGAACTAGAGCGTTCTTCATAAGCCTGTCGAATCAACATTTCTACCAAATTTGACAAAGTGCGACTTTCAGATCGCGCCCATTCTTCTAGATCGTCCTTAAGGTTTGGTTCGCAAGTGAACGTAACCTTGGCTTTTTTAGTAACTCCCATAAGCTCCGAAGATATCAGATATCTTTAGTAAACCTCACAAGCTATCCTCATAACCAAATTTCAGAAGAATTTATAAGTTATTTTATAGCTTCTGAAGCTATATACCAATATAACACTCATGGACGCAATAGAGCCAATTCAGGCCATAAAACAGCTTCAAGTGTACTCCCGCGCGGTTGCTCAAAAACTGGCTCGAAAATCGTCTCAAACTCTTACCCCATAAGGGAACCCGAACCATGATAATTGCATATACCCACACCATTGGTGGCGGAATTCAGCCACCTAGAGCCGTAATACGTCCAGTGCTTGCGGTAGACCCAGGCAATCGTTTTACAAAATGGATCGACTGTCAGACAGTCCGCTCAATCCCGTCTTACGTCAAGGAATTGTCTGACTGGGAGGAAGGCGGCGCCGACGGTCAAAGCTACGAAATCGGATTCGAGGGCCGCCGTTACGCAAGTCGGACGCTTGGCACAGTTGATGGGTGGCTCTCCGGCTTTCGAGTCTGGCAAAGCTGACTTGGCTCATCTGCTGATTCTCCCCGCGCTTGCTGGCGACTACCCACAACCAAGCGTTACAGCTAGCCATATAACCGAGCGCTACGTTGCCAGAAGTGATTTGACAGCGTAGCGCAACCTAATCAGTGGTAACTAATAACCAATAACCAATCACAAAACACAAAACATGAGTACGCTCGATTCTGTCTTTTTTTATAGGAGTTTTTTCTGTCTGGTCGATCGCCAGGGCCAGTGGCAAATTTTCTGCACAACTTATGGATATCTCGTGACAGGAGATGGAATCCCAAAAAACGCCAAGGACAAAGTTGATGAATTGCTTGACTTGCGCGCGGCCGGTGAAGCCTTTCGCCAAAACTCCTAGAGCCGCTATACTGCGGGTATGGGGCAAAAGGATGAAAACCAATTGCCAATTACCAATTACCAATACCCAAACAAAAAACCCGACCTTATGCCGGGTTTTTTTGTTTCGGGGCGATCGGGCGATCGGATAGCTAACGAGCGAAAAAAACCCGGTATTTACCGGGGAAAGTTCCTAATATCCTGGGATGTGTCGTCTCAGAACTTCTTGATTATCCAGGAAGATAGGAATCCTTACTTTGATAGCTCTCATCACGGTAGTAATCCTCATTAGGGTTAAGCTGATGAGAAATTGTAGGGAATGCTTCAATCCCTAATTGCTTAAGGTACATAGCATCGTGCAGCTTGAAATAAGCACTTCTATCGCCCGCTGCCCAGAGTGCCATCAATTGCGCTCTCTGGGCTTCATCCTCAATCCAAGTAAAATCAAATTTCCTCATCACTCCCAAGAATTTCTAAGATTGTCTCAACATCTGCGAGCGTTGTGGTTGATTTTTTTCGCTCGGCTTTCAACTGGTTGAGCAAGTCGGCGGCCTCTGGTAATCCCAGTTCTGTCGCTGGTTGCTGTGTGTTAGCAGAGGCTGGATTCTGTTCGGCTCCATTATCCAATTGTTTTTGCAGACTTTCTCGCTCTACCCTTTCTTCTGCAAGGCGCGATTGCAATACTCGCAGGTCTTCGCGAAGATTGTTGATTACTAAGGCACTTGATTCTTGGAGCTTGGCAAAGTCGGCGTCGGTTTCCTTCGGTTCTTGCTGCAAGTTTCGTATGTCAGTCTGTAATCGCTGGTTTTCATCGCGAAGCGCCCCTACTTTCCATTCAAGATTATCCCTTTCCCCCTCCAATTCCGTGAAAGCGTCCCTCCACCTTTGATTATTAGTTTTAGCCTCTTCAAATTCCTGTGTGGTTATTGCTAGTTGTTCTTGTTTTTGCGCGAGTTGTTGCCTAAGAGATTCGCTGTCGTTGTTTTCTCTTAGGCGACTGACTCCCCCACCAGTTCACTCAATTCTGCCAGCGCTGTTTGTAATCGTTCTGTCTTACGCTCAACAATTTCTGTAATACGCGCTTCTAACAGGCTGTCTGACAAATTTTGTCTTACTTCAGACGGGTGTTGTCTGACTTCTGCGGGTGCGGGTAAGACAACAGATCCATCAGATAGCGCCTCGATGCCCGCCCGCATAATGTCGATCAAAGTCTTAGAGCGATCGCACCCGTGTTTAGTATTCGCCGCCGGATAACGCTCTTTCCCTAGATTGTCGATCGCCTCCAACATTTCATCTGGACAGCGAAAAGTTAACGATGTCGAAGCCATTGTCTTACCTCGGTCATATATGTATGACAGTATTGTATAACATCAGTCGCTGTTTGTATGACATATAAGCAAAATCTGTCATACGGTTATTTGTCATACACCCTACTTATGTCTAACAAATTAGTCTTACAAACGCTTGACATCTGTCTAACGGCTGGCTATTATGTAAGACACTAAAGTAAGACACCTCGAACAAACCCATATACGGCAAGCACTACAGCCACATCACACCACAGGAAAAACCATGCAATTACTCGCCGCCAAATTCAACCAAATCGCTTCAGCAATCGAAACGACTAACGCCCAGATTGCAGCCTTACAAACCAAGCTCAGCGAACTCCAAGAACACCAACAGCAACTACAATCAGTCGAGCAAGCTTGCCAGTCCGCTCTCCCAAGTTGACACGGCGCTGATGATGTTGCACCACGTCGATCCGTCTCAAGTCGATACATTCAAAGATGCACTGGTAGTCAAGTTTGCTTGCCACCGACGCGATCGGCATTCTTGAGCCAGCCGACACTGCACCGACGCAGCCGATCGAGCCGGAACCGACTGCACCCACAGCACCGTTCGCACCAGTCGCGCCAAATACTGACAAGCGTAATTGATGTCGAAGTCACCACGGATACACCTGCCGCCGATGAGCTGATCGAGCCAGCGGTCAAAACAGCAGCAGCAAACATCGAAACGCTACTCAACAAAATGTCACTCGCTGACATTCGTAAGCTTGCTAAAGCCAAAGGAGCGGACGCGCGGGGCAACCGGGTTAACATCGCTGCGAGGTTAAAGAAAATCGTCACAGAGTCCGATATCTGGGATGCCACCGCCTAACCCAGATTTACAACTAAGGCAAGAGTGTAAGACCATAACCTAACTCGGTCTTACACTTGCCTTACGTTTATCTTATTTTGTCTAACTATTTGTCTTACTACCTCTTGACGTTAGTCTTACTTTGCATAATGTAAGACTAACAGGTAAGACAAGTAAAAACCACCGCCTCAAGTTTGGACACAGAGGGCGGTGGATTAGCCCCAAAGGTAGGACGGACATGATTTTAACCGAAACTGCTACAGCCACAACGATCGACGATTCCGCCCCCGCCACGTTCACCTGTGCTCAATGTCCATTCTCAAGACAAATCGAAGACAACAGATACTGCTGCTCCGTTAGTCAAACCGCCTCTGATGTAAAGAGAGGGCATTGGACAGCCACGGTGTCTTGTTTTGAAGCACTTGCTAAAGCGGAAGCCGAGGTCGAGAAAGCTGCCGTCCCAGACGTCGCCGAAGTCGAAACGCCGATAGCCCACACCGACGCAACCGAAGAATATCCAATCGCCACAGAAACAATCGCACCCGCAGCCACTAAAACGGAAACAGCCACACCAGTTGCTATCGGGACAAACGACGAGCAGCCACCGAATCGAGGTGATAATGGGCGCGGCCGCGTGCAACCAGTGCCAGTTAAGAAAGTTTCGACTGTTCCGATTTCAGGCAACAATCGCTTAGAACCAGTCTCCGCCAAGAAATTGATGCTCTCGTTAGTCTCGGTCAAGCGCATCACATCAGATGTGCCAGCCCATAACTTTGATGAGAACGAGCTCGAAATCGCTGGGGAGCTGAGTCTCGCGATCGGTGGGTTCATAATTCCCCCCGTGGTGGTGCGCGACAGTAGCGGGTACAAAATTGTTAGCGGACATTTTCAGTTTCACGCCTCCGTGCTGGCACGGCGACTCAACCTAGCGGGCCGGCGAGAACATTCCGGTCTTGATTCTGGAATCAGAAAATCAAGCGACAGCTTTGGCGCAACAAGCGATACTAAAACACAGAGCTGCTTAGACACCACAGCCCCGTCCACCTTGGGCGGGCGCATTTTTACCCCCATGCCATCGTAAATTCGGTTTATCAATAGCAAAAATCATGAAAGCAGAACTGTCGATCGCCCGCCTTGAAGCTTCCCTCGATGCCAAAATTGAGAGATATTTCGACACTTTAGATACTGACCCTGACGTGCTCAAACAATTACTCGCCGAGAAGCGCTCCGAAAATACCCGCCGCGCCTACGAGCGTGATGTCAATGACTTTTTGGTAACTATGACAGGGACGCCCGCCGTGCCTGATAACGTTTTGGAGTTTTTGCATCTTGAGGAACGTCAAGCGGTGTCGGTGGTGTTGAAGTACAAAGCTAAGCTGATCGACAAGGGACTTAAGGAAGCGACTGTTAATCGACGGCTGGCGGCTGTCAAAAGTCTGGTGGAAATGGGCCGTAAGCTCGGTGCGTGCCATTACAGTTTGGAGGATATCAAGGGGGAGAAAATTGTCGGCTACCGAGATACAACCGGGGTTGACCGACCAACTTTTGAGCGAATTTTGCAGCAGTGCGATCTGACAACACTAGCCGGGAAGCGTGATTATGCTTTGTTGCGCTTGCTGTGGGGTAATGCTTTGCGTCGCAACGAAATCAGCCAGTTGAGTGTTTGTGACTTTGACCCGGCCGGTAAGACTTTGCGAATTCTTGGCAAGGGACGGGGTACGCAAGCTGAGATGATCGATTTGGGTGGTGCGACAGTGCAGGCGATCGCCGATTGGTTGGAGGAAAGGGGAAGTTTCTCGCACGATAGCCCGCTTTTTATAGCACTTGACTCCGCTCACAGCGGGCACAGACTTAGCGGTGATGGTATCTGCAAGATGGTTGTCCGTCACAGCGAAAAGGCTGGTATTAAAAAACAGATGTCCCCTCACCGCATCCGACACTCAGCTATCACGGCGGCACTGGACGCAACAGACGGGGATGTGCGGAAGGTTCAGAAACTCAGCAGGCACAGGAATTTAAATACGCTCATGATATATGACGATAACCGGGGGCGCGACCAGCAAGACGTTACCGAAATGCTTGATGGGATGTTTTGAATGTTTTTACTGGCTTGGATCAGTAATTCGTTGATTAGGGGCGTGTTTTTGCCTGCCCTCAATGTCTCTAATTTTGTGGCGATGACGCTGTAACGCATGAGGGAAAAGGAATTGGAGTTTACAAATAGGGTGTTGTTGGACTGGAATTCATTCAAGTGGTATCGACGTACAATCAGCCGCCGAGGCGGTGAAACTCATTAAACAAGCTCAATCAGTAAGACAAGGCCCGCCCCAAGCAGTGATGTTTCGCTTGCCGTGCGGTGAAGGGCACAAAGCTCAAAACCGAAGCAATGGAGTTGTTGGGAAAACTTACACCCACCATTAAAGTGATCAAACCAGTCATTCACCAAAAACAAGTGATTGCTGATTCTTCGGGTCAAGCAGCTACGGTGTGGGATTTGGGCGGTCAACCTGCCTCATATTCTGGCAAAGAGTACAGCCGACTGTTTAAGGAAATCATGGGAGTGTTGAAATGAGTACCAAGAAACGCAAACCGCTGGGCAGTGCGATGGAAGAGTTTGTTTTCGGTACAAAGGAAGCTGCATCGCCAACACCACCAGAACTTGTATCGTCAGCACCAACGCCCACAGCATCGCTAACACCAGAAGCTGCATTGCCCGCAACACCACCACCGGAAATTGCATTGCCAGTCGCTACACCACCGAAGCCGGAAGCCTCTGCACCACAACCAGTTTCCATCCAATCAAAGGAGCCTAGCCTTATGAGTAAACTGCAAGCACCGGATAAAGAAGCCACGGTCAGGTTTACCGTGGATATGTCCGAAACTCTGCACCGTAAACTGTCGATGTTAGCCACAAAGACGGGGCGCAAGAAAGTGGACCAGAGTGCGGATGTTACTGGAGGATGGGTTGAAAGAAGAGGCTTAGGGGTAAGGATTCTCTTGATATTGTGCGATCGCTGTACTCCGAGGGTGGCGATCGCTTTTTCATGCTAACGGGACTTAACCAACAAGTTTTCAGGCAAAACAAAGCTTTCCTTAATCTTTGAGAGGTAGGGCCTTCAGGTTATTTTATCCCCTTTGACGTATTTTCTTTGTCTAGCAAGGGTTTTAACGCTATTAACTGTGAAAATTTGTTTAAGTCCCACTAGCAAAAGGAAAAGTTAGGAAATTAGAGAAATCAGGCTACTAAGAGACAAGCTGTGATCTAGCGTGCAACTATTTTTTTGTCGATATTAACCTAAGCTGAGCTCGATAGATTATGCAAGATCCGACTTTTCCGACTTTACGATCCGACTTTTCCGACTTACAAAGGCGGGGGAGAAGAAATCTTATAGAGATAAGATGCGTCTCAAAAGCTGTGGAAGTAATTAATAGACTTTTATAGCTCTTGAACGATACAGTTATAATCAGGGTTTAACGCTAGAAAAGGGGCTTCTACTTAATTACTGACCTATTCACAGTGGCCGCGATCACACGTCGAGCGTGAAATTACGGCTATTGTTTAGCTCGTAATTTACAGAATAGTGCGTACATCATTTTTATATCAGTAAATCCCCTATGGACGGAGAGATATAAGGATGTACTAATTATCTCAAGAACTATTTGCTCTCGAAGTGAATGTAAATTGGGGCATTTCTTCTCAACCTATTTCTAAGTTACTCAGGCCCAAACCAGGAAATGTTGAATTTTTGCCTTCCATGACGTTTTCTTTACACAAGTTTTATTGATTTCCCTTGACAGGCATCTCTCTAAAGAATTAAGCTAAGTATGTCTAGAGATAGATGACCAATAAACAAACTGAGGAATAAAGGTTGCAAAAAGATTAAATTGAGTCTATAGAGGGTAGTAGCTCGAAAAATCCGAGTATTACTGCTCCCAAGGTATTCAACAGCGGACGTATGGATGCAATAGCAGCGTCCGGCAAGAAATTTCCTACTGAGCCAACTTTTTGAAAGGTGCTTAAAGAAATCGGAGAAGAGCGGGTGCAGTTAGCGGTCTTCCAAGTCAAAGCGAGCGCTCCACCCACACAAAGGCAATATAGCGCGTCTAAATAAATTGTGTGATTTTTTCTAGGAACAATCCCCCGTTTGGTTGTCCTGCTCACTCCGAGATAGGTACTCTTAACACTACCCCTATCTATTTAGATAAGAGTGTTGCAACAAATAAATGATCCAAAATCAAGCAGAGTTACAAAAGATTTCAACAAACCATTTTTTCAAGCTTGGTAAACAACGTAAGTTTCTGTACGACTGCTTATTTACCCCCTTCAACAGCCAACGCCTTTCCTCATGGAAAAGCCTGACAACAATCGCGCTTGCCTCGACGGCGCAGTGCCGGGACGGTTTCACGATCGGGTGCGATCGCGAAAAGTAAAAGCGTTCGTGCTCTGATCAACTATGTAGCGCCTGCTCCCCGGCTCCGCCTTGCCGACGCGATCGCAATCTTAGGTTGTGCCACTTGCGTAAGTCCTGTACAAAATTTGATTAAACGGAGAGTGAATTTGTCAATGGATATCAATTTATCAGCAGTAAATAATCCTTTGGTTAATGTTTCTGAAAACCCGCTTAATCACTTAAACTGGCTTTTACCTGATTCCCCTTTTCCTATGCTGTCGCAAGTTGGCAGTCAGATGATGATGCCGCAGCAAGGAGATTTATTAAATTTTTCTCCGTCATCAGAGGGTTTTGCTGGGGGTATAGAAACTTCTTTAAAGGCTTCTAGAGATTGGTCTGAGCGAGTGGCTAAGGGTGCTGATCCTTTGATTGGGATTATTGATTCTGGCTTTAGTGCTTTTCATCCCGATCTGAACTATGACAATTTGATTTTGGGTAGCGATCGCATCGACAATGATCGTAATCCCCTCTCCTCAGTAGCGAGTGAGAGTGAACATGGAACAAGTATTTTAGGAATTATCGGTGCAACTCGAAACAACAATCTGGGGATTGATGGAATTAATGATCGAGCTAAGATTTGGTTAAGTCGAGCGATCGGTAGTGGAAAATGGGCAGATTCGCTGATCGAATTTGTAGATCAAGCCAAAGCACTTGGTCAGAAAAATGCCGTTATCAACCTCAGTTTCGATTTAACCCAAATTAATCCTGATGGTAGCATTACACCTCGTACTCAACTAACCTCAGCAGAATTAGCCGCTTTAGATTATGCCCGACGCAATCAAGTAATTATCGTAGCTGCGGCAGGAAATAGCGGGCTTGAGCAAATGTCCGCTTTAGGACAAGCTTCACGGTTATTTGACAATATCATTACCGTCGGGGCTGCTGATGGCTACGGACGGGCGAATTATTCAAATTACGGTCAATCTCTCGATATTCTCGCCCCTGGCGGAACAATCGAAAATCCTGTTTTCTCCCTGAGTACCCTTAATAGTGATGGGATTACTGAGGTTTCAGGGACATCCATCGCCACTGCTAAAGTTACAGGGGCGATTTCGCTGATTTGGGAAGCTAAACCCGATCTGAATTATGGTCAAGTCCTTGATATTATTAAGCATAGTGCTAAGGATATTGGTAAGTCAGGATGGGATGCGGAAAGCGGTTTCGGGCTACTCGATACCCAGACAGCACTGGATTTAGGCAGAAGAATCACGCCTACGCTTCGCGACTTTGTTAGCGATACGGGAAGTCGATCGCTGATCCTGGAAACAGAAAGATGGTATGGGAACGATGGAGCGCTCGCCAGTGAGCAAGCAAGCAATTTCTTCAAGAAAGTTGTTAACAAAGTTGTTGATGTTTTTAACCCGTTGGCAGAAGCGGAAAAACAACTCAGTGGATGGATTAATTCAGGCAAAAAGGAGGTAGAAAAAAAATTAGGGAATCTAACCGCCCTAGTTCGTAATTCGGGAATTAGCGGATTAAAGAATGAAATTAGCGGGTACACGGGGCGGCTAAATGGCGCTCGTGGTCAATTAGATAATTTATTTAATGATGTCTTTAGTTCGCCGATCGCTACTTTAAAATCTAATGTCTCCGGGTTGGTTCGGCAAATACCATCTCTTCCATCAGTCGATAGCTTGCTGCCAAATGTCAATACCTTAAGTGCGAATCTGCAATCAAGTAGCGATAAATTTAACAAGCAGTTCGCGGAAATAGGGAAATCAGTAGAGAGTTTCGTTAGAAATTTTGACTTTCAAGCTGGCGATGTCTTCTCTGGAAAAACCTCATCAATTGCAGATGGCTACAAACAGATTGCTGCTCTTGATAAACAAATTCTCTCTTTAGGCGATCGCTTGACTGCCGAAATATCGGGTATTCTCCAATCTTCTGTGGGCTTACCAACTCGAATCCTGCAACCGCTCCGGGCTACCGTCGATAGCTTGACGAGTTCGGCAAACAGGATTTTAAATCAGTTCGATTTAAACGGTTTGTGGAATACGGCGAATAGTCGGGTCAGAGGGATTTTTAACCAGGTAAACGGCGCGATCTCTGGCATCAACAACCGAGCGAACGGTTTGATTGATTCGGTGACAAGATCGATAGATGGCGCGGGAGGAAATGCTACTAAAGCCATAACTTCCCTAGCCAATAGCATTTTACCGAATTGGGTTCCTTCTTCGATTCGGAATAAATTCCTCAGTGGGATCGACGATCCGATCGCTCCGGCTATTAAGGCAGCAAAAAATTTACTATCGAATGAATTTACTAATTTTGCGAGAGGTAGCTGGAATTCGATAGCAGGTCAATTAACTTCCCTCGATCGCTCTTTATCCGGTTACGTCAATAGCGCGTTTAATACCGCTAAAAACTCCTTGCCAACGTTGACCGACTTTAACAGCGCCAGTTCGAGACTTAATTCTCTAGAAACAACCGCTAATAGCCGCGTGTCAAGCATCATCGGGGATTTGGGACGACGCTTTTCCCCAACCTCGGTTATTGATGCTTTTAAAAACACAGTACAAAAGTCGTATTCAACTTTGGATCAGAAAATTTCTGATGGTTTCTCAAAATTTGAAGCGACGGTGACAGATAAAGCCAAATCGATCTGGCAAGATACTCAAAATGTTGCCCAACAACTCGATAAAGAGGTATTGGGTATTGAGCAGTCATTGAAAGATATTGATGCTATCTTGAAAAATCCGGGAAGTATCGACGATATCACCCGTCGTCGTTACCAGGATCTCAAGAACAAATACGAATCTGCCAAGGCTTTCGTCAACGATAAGTTAATTGATCCCGTTGTCAAGGAAGCCTTAGGAATTTTAGACAAAGGGCCCAATTTGATCGCCCTGGGATTAAAACCCCTTAGTACCTCAAGCCTGAATTTAGAGCAGCTCTGGAAAGAAAAATGGAGTCCGATGATCGAAAATATCCTCGGTAGCGTTGATAATTCCTATGCTAAATTGGGGGGTGCGATTATCAATGTTCTAGAAGGAGAGTACACAAAAGCCTGGGGCGATCTCAAGCAATCCTTTAAAAGTAGTTCCCTTGGTCAAATCGTTGAGGCAGGAAAATTAGCTATTAAGGGCAAATGGGAAGATGCAGGGGAAACAGTTTTAGGAGCATTCGGTTTCTCAGTGGATTTTCTAAAAAATCAGTCTCAACGGTTTCTCTCCTCTAATGCTGTCACCAGTACTGCGGCTCAAGCTCTCAAGACCACCGGAATCAGTATGAAAACAGCACAAGCCGCTCTTGATGGGATCGGGGGAGTGGATAAATATAGCGATGATGACCAAATTCAAGCAGTTTTGAACATTATCGGTCACTATAATATTCCGATAGTGAGTTATGTTGCCAAAGCTGCTAACCTGGCTTACGACCTCGCCAGAGCGGGTAAAGATTTCGCGTCTAACGTCGAGACAGGAACAAAGCGGTTGATTTCCGGTGTACTTTCCCTCGTAAAAGTGCAGAATGCTTCCGATTGGATTGACGCAGCCTTTTCCCTTAAAGATGCACTACAGGCCAAAGAAGTGAATAAAGATCCAGATCCTTTCTACGTCAACGCGATGGGTTCTGTACTAGAAGCGATCGATGTGCGTAATGGGAAAAACTGGGTTGAGGGAGCTTACGATCTCTTCAATGCAAAGGGCGATAAAAGTAAATTCGCTGGTGCTGCTGCTAACATTATCATCGCCGCCGTAGATATCGATAAAAATAAACAGCAGGATGTGAAAGTTTGGGCTACTGATATCTGGAAAGTGATCGATGATCCGAAGAGTAGCGCAGGTTTCATCGAGCAATATTTACAGGGTGAGGCGAAAAACCGCCTGAAAACTTTTTCCGGACTGAAAGACGCTCAAGTCGATACCCTTGTAGCTCTTGTTAAAGATGTCTGGAAAGAAAACTACGAGGATGCTCTAGGGAAAGGTTTCGAGCTTGCGGGCTTTGGTCAGCAAGGTATGGCTTTAGTTGGCGCATTCAAAAAGCTACAAGAGAAAAAATATACTGATGCGATCGTGCAACTGGTAGGTGCGGTTGATTCTCGTGGAGCGGCGCAATTTGTGCAGATTGGTGATGCGATTAGCAAAATCAATAAGACCTTAGACTTTGACGAATCGAAGCAAAACGCCCTGGTTGCCATTCTCAACGCAGTTGGTAGTAATAATCCAAACCTTGAGAAACAAAAAGCATTCAAAGCCTTCGCTCAAGCCAAAGCTTAATTTACTCTCTGGGGGATTTTCCCCCACATTTCTAATTAATTTTACTCGGAAAAAATTATGGACAATATTCCTTTTGCACCCTTAGAAGGTACAAATCAATCTGTATTTCCTTTCCCTGAATTGGATCGTTCTGTGCAATCTGTGGATAGTGGTTTACTAGAAATTGATGGTGAAATTATTTCCATCGAACGAGGATTAGCCTATCTAAAAAATTCAGGAGAACTACCCAAATTTCTATTGGAAATTACTAGACAATATTTGCTTGAGAAAGAAGTTAGAGAACGGGCGATTGCAGAACCCAGTTTAGAGGTATTAGAGCAGTTTATTCTAGAATTGCGAATGCAACAGGGATTGACAACTATCGATAAATTTCAAACTTGGTTGACGAGCCAGGGCTTAACTTATCATGACTTCCGAGAGAAAATGAAATTTCTTATCCAAATAGAAACTTGTAAAACAAATATCACCGAACCCCAACTAGAAAGTTATTTCTTAGAACAGCGAAAAAACTTAGAAAAGCTAGTTTTATCTCGTATCGTTGTTGATAGCTCTCAAGTCGCACAGGATTTAAAAGATAAATTGGAAAAGGGTTCCGTTGATTTCCTTCAACTAGCAAAAGAATACTCGATAGTCGATGACGCAGTAATTGGGGGAGCATTAGGGTCAGTCTCTCGCGGGGATTTACCCAAAGAAATTGCGCTATCCCTAGAAAATTGTACAGCAGGGCAGATTATGGGTCCATTAGTGATCGAGACTCGGTATTGTTTATTAAAAGTCGAGGAAATTATCCCGGCTCAATTAGATAATTCTCTCAAACAAGCATTAGAAATAGAATTATTTAATCAGTGGCTAAAAAAACGCATTCAATCGGCAAATCTTCAAGTATTATTGTCTGAAAACAAACCACAATAAGTAGGGCTTGCAAACGCTTCCGATAGTCCCTGGGGGGGTGACCAAGAGGTCTACGAAATAGACTGTATAAGGGTTGCAGCCCGCATACCTTGTTGATAAAAGCGGCGTTGAGAAGGAGTTAACTTCATTAACTGTTCCACCTCCAAAGAATATTGTTCTAGATAATTAACCCACTTTTCTCCATCTAATCCAACACCAAATGTACTCCGTCTGCGATATTTT
>NZ_JAUBRO010000078.1:0-3522 GCF_036701945.1 Microcoleus sp. MON1_C1
CGAGTCAAAATACAACACAGTCTCGTTCGAGGCATTAGTAAATGCGAAGAAACCAGCAGTTGTAGAATTGCCCAGGGTTTTAGCTTGTGCAGTTTCCAAAGAGGCATAACTGCCGCCTGTGAAAATCACTAACTCTTTACCAGTAATGTCAGGATTTGAACCCGTCACAGCGTCAAAGTTAGTCGTCGTCAAATTACCGAAAGCACCGCTGACAAACTGGAATTTGTCTACCCCAACAGTAAAGTCGGTAATTGTATCGCCGCCTTCGCCTGCTGCTTTGTAAACAAACAGATCCGCACCAGAACCGCCAGTCAGAACATCTGCACCAGAACCGCCGCTGAAGATGTCAGCAAACTGAGTACCAGTGACGCTGTTAGCCTTCGCATCTCCGGTAAACAAGACAGGAGTAGTGAAGTTGTAACCGCCAACACCAGAACCGAAATTGTTAAAGTCGCTTGGGAAAGTATTCCCAGCAGCAGTTAAATCAGCAACGCTGCCTGAGTTGGTAGTAGTACCAGTAGGAGAAGAGGCGATCGTACCTGTAAATACAAAGTCCGCCGTTCCCAGATTGCTAGCAGCCGTACCCAGATTCGCAATCAAGGTAGAACCACCCGCTGCGGTACCGTTCGAGTCAAAATACAACACAGTCTCGTTCGAGGCATTAGTAAATGCGAAGAAACCAGCAGTTGTAGAATTGCCCAGGGCTTTAGCTTGTGCAGTTTCCAAAGAGGCATAACTGCCGCCTGTGAAAATCACTAACTCTTTACCAGTAATGTCAGGATTTGAACCCGTCACAGCGTCAAAGTTAGTCGTCGTCAAATTGCCGAAAGCACCGCTGACAAACTGGAATTTGTCTACCCCAACAGTAAAGTCGGTAATTGTATCGCCGCCTTCGCCTGCTGCTTTGTAAACAAACAGATCCGCACCAGAACCGCCAGCCAGAACATCTGCACCAGAACCGCCGCTGAAGATGTCAGCAAACTGAGTACCAGTGACGCTGTTAGCCTTCGCATCTCCGGTAAATAACACAGGAGTAGTGAAGTTGTAACCGCCAACACCAGAACCGAAATTGTTAAAGTCGCTTGGGAAAGTATTCCCAGCAGCAGTTAAATCAGCAACGCTGCCTGAGTTGGTAGTAGTACCAGTAGGAGAAGAGGCGATCGTACCTGTAAATACAAAGTCCGCCGTTCCCAGATTGCTAGCAGCCGTACCCAGATTCGCAATCAAGGTAGAACCACCCGCTGCGGTACCGTTCGAGTCAAAATACAACACAGTCTCGTTCGAGGCATTAGTAAATGCGAAGAAACCAGCAGTTGTAGAATTCCCCAGGGCTTTAGCTTGTGCAGCTTCCAAAGAGGCATAACTTCCGCCTGTGAAAATCACTAACTCTTTGCCAGTAATGTCAGGATTTGAACCCGTCACAGCGTCAAAGTTAGTCGTCGTCAAATTGCCGAAAGCGCTCGCGCTAAACTCGAATTTGTCTACCCCAACTGTAAAGTCGGAAATTTTATCGCCGCCTTCTTTAGTTGTCCTGTAAACAAACAGATCCGAACCACTGCCACCGCTTATGACATCCAAACCGAGGCTGCCAGTGATGGTATCGTTGCCGTCGCCGCCCTTGAGGCTATCGTTATAATTGCTGCCGACAATCTTGTCATCGCCTGCTAAACCATCGTAATTAACTGGGGCCGGAGAAGTGGTGAAATCCACATTGTCAGCACCAGCAGTACCGACAGGAATATTTAGTGGCGGGCCCGTGAAGACAAAGTTACTGACTTGCAGGCGAATGCTCGCCGAGAAACTGGTCACAATTTCAAAGCGCGCCCCAACAGCAAATACCAGCACAGAACGGCCGGTAGTGGCATCTATAAACTGACAGAAAATAGGCGCGTCTGTGTTGCCGCCCAACTGTGCAAACCGCGCTTGCAAAGTCGCGATGCTGTTAACAGTGATATCCGTGGTGAAGTCGAGGAAATTAGCGCTGCCGATCGACCCAGGAGTAGAAGTAGCAGTAATGTTCAGTAGAGTCAAGCTAGAAACGCTGAGATTACCAAAAGCTGCCCTAGAAAGCTCTAAAACATCCTCAGTGACATTAAAGTCAGTAATAAAGTCAGCTTCTGCAACTGTTTTAACCTCTTGGCGGGAAGTGAGGTAAACAAAGTAATCCTTTCCAGCACCCCCACTTAGAGTATTGGTTCCTAGGCCGCCTTCGATCGTGTCATCGCCCTCATTTCCTGTTAATACGTCATTCCCAGCACCGCCTATTACTGAGTCATCGCCGATGCCAGCTTCGATATTGTCATCGTCATCGCCGCCGTCGATATCGTCATCGCCATCGCCACCTTTAACTGTGTCCTTACCTTTGCCGGCTTTTAATACGTCATTGCCGGCGCCAGCTTCGATATCGTCATCGTCATCACCGCTGTCGATATCGTCATTGCCAGCGCCGGCTTTAACTGTGTCCTTGCCGCCGCCGCCGATGATTGTGTCGTTGGCCTGACCGCCTGTAATGCTATCGCCAGCATCGCCGCCTTCGATGTCGTTATCCAGCGTCGCAGAACCGACAATAACTTTAGCTTCTGTATTGCCAGCAAACTTAAAGACATTTGTCTCGACAGTGAAGCCAAAACGCTGGCTGGGGAACTCATTTCTGCCGTTGCTAACTTTAAAACCAAAACCAGCCTGACCCTTATAACCTGGTGTAGCTTTGAAACTTACCAAGCCTGCGTTAATGTCTGCTTGAGTGAAGGTCGAACCGGGTTGTACGGCGACTCCCTTAAAGAATAGTTGGCCGGTTGTAGGATCGGGCAGCTCGGTTACCGTGTAGACTATGCCGCCAGGACCTTGCTGGTCATCGACAAACTCCAACAACTCACGAGTAATTTTTTGCTCGCCGCCGCTGGAACCAGCAACGCCGTTCTTATTAGCTTCCCGTCGCGGAGGGTTAAAAATCGCAGTGGGAGTTTGAGTTGGAGTTTGAGTTGGAGTTTGAGTTGGAGTTTGAGTTTGAGGATCAACTCCTAAAAAGTCGCCAGCATCGATCTGCGTTGCCTTGACATTCAACAATCGCGCCAGCGCGACGTTATTGGCCCGAATTTCGGTATCGTCACCGGCTTGTACAAACGTCAAGTCGGTAAATTTCAAGTCGCCACGCAGCTGAAACTTGTCCTTGCCATCTTCGTAGTCAGTGATGACTGCACGGCCGTCGCCGGGAGTGGTAGGTTTACTCACGACATAAACGTCATCTCCACCACCGCCTACACAGGTATGGTTGCCAGTACCGCCCATCAGCGTATCGTTGCCGTTGCCGCCCATCAGCGTATCGTCGCCGTTGCCGCCGCCGCTAACGCTGTCGTCGCCGTCGCCGCCGTCTGCCTTGTCATTGCCGTCGCCAGTAACGAGGGTATCCTTGCCCGCACCGCCCATCACGCTGTCGTCGCCGGCACCGCCCATCACGCTGTCGTCGCCGTCGTCGCCTCCACACTGGTCGTTGCCGTCACCGCCCATCACGGTATCATCGGC
>NZ_JAUBRO010000078.1:3622-21236 GCF_036701945.1 Microcoleus sp. MON1_C1
GGTGCCGCCGCTAACGCTGTCGTCGCCGTCGTCGCCGCTAACGTTGTCGCTGCCGCCACCGCCGATCACGGTATCGTCGCCGGTGCCGCCGCTAACGCTGTCGTCGCCGTCGTCGCCGCTAACGTTGTCGCTGCCGCCACCGCCGATCACGGTATCGTTACCGATGCCGCCGCTAACGTTGTCGTTGCCATCGTCGCCATTGCAAAGGTCGCTGCCGCCACCGCCGATTACAGTATCGTTATCTTTGCCGCCGTTAACGGTATCGTTGCCGTCGCCACCGCTAACGTTGTCCTTGCCTGTGTCGCCCCTGACGGTATCGTTGCCTTCGCCGCCCTCGCACTTGTCGTCGCCTTTGCCGCCATAGACGGTATCGTTGCCGGCGCCGCCGTCAACGTCATCATTTCCTTCGTTGCCGTGTACCCAGTCGTCGCCGTCATCGCCTTTGCAGATGTCGTTGCCGCTGTCGCCCATCACGGTATCGTTGTCTTTACCGCCGTTAAGGGTGTCGTTGCCTTTGCCGCCCTTAACCTTGTCGTTGTTACGATCGCCTCTTATTTCATCGTCGTTATCGCCGCCCTCGCAATCGTCGTCATCTTTACCAGCGTAGATTCTACGTTTGTTGCGGCCGTTTCCTTTGATTATTTTGTCTTTGCCTTTTTTGCCGTATATCTCCTCGTTAGCGTCCGTGGGGACAATTACGTCATCGTCATCAGTACCCAATAGGGTTCGACGGCGATCGTCGATGCCGTTGCCATCATCTATGTCATTGTCATCAGTACCTCCCAAAGTCTGGAAAGCGATGCCGCTGTCATCATCGTCGTCGCCCGCACCTTCTTCGGGTGTCGTAACTTGGTCGTTATCGGCCAAGGTGCCAAGCTCTCTTGCGATCGCTTCCTCAATCGCTTTCTCAGCGGAAATTTTAGGGGTGTTATTGTTTAAACCCCTGACAGGATTTTGTGTTTCATCTGGCTTGGGAAAAAGTGTTCCCGATTTATTTTCTAACGCCAATCGTTCTTCCATCGTTGATATTTCCCAAAGAATGGTAAGCTTCTTACAATCACTTTATCACTAAGCAGGAGGCAGCAGAAGAAAAAATCTAACTTCATACTTTCGCCTACTAGAGGAGCTGCTCTCCTCATCTTTACTATTATAGATGCCACTTAAACTGCAAGGGTTTTCTTTACTGTGTTGCGAGTTTTATCTTCTGCCATTGCGAACCAAAATTAATTGATCCGCCACCTACACCGTAAGCGCTGCGCCGAAGCGCCGAGCTGTTTAGATGTTCTCCGTAGTTTCTACAGTAAGCTGCGCCGAAGGGCTCTTGATTGTAGATTTTCTACGTAATTTCTACAGTGAAATAGCTGAATTTAAACTCGCAACTTACAACTCCCAAATAACTACCCAAAACCTGTATCCCCAAAATTTTACCCTTGCTTTTGTTGCGAGCTCGGCTGAGTGCATTGAATTTTTCTAACACTCCCAGCTTTGACAAATCCTTCCCTGACTTAGGATTTGAATCTCTTGACTAAACGACTGGACGCTTCTAATTTTAGTTCCCGATGAGTAATTAGAAATTTAGATAATTCGCCCGGGTAAATATTTGTTCTAATTTTTGGTTGCACAATTTTCTCTCGATTCGAGGAAACCTCGCGAACTGAGAAAAAAATTTTTTTTCGGATCAATACTAAGAGTTAGGCAAAAATATCTCTATCTCAATACAGATTGTCTAATGGGTCAATAAATGGTATAGGACAGAAGTCGTTTTTGGTGCAAGTTGCAAGCTCGATCGGCATTTTGAGCGGGAATGACCCACGGCGAGGCTGCGAAACCCTATTGTTTTGTAGAGGCTTCGCTACCAAATCAAATAATTCTCCGAGAAACCGGCCTGATGAGGTGTAATCCTCTAGATGCCAAAAATGATGGTTGCTTGAGAGTACCGGAATAATTTGATTGCCGTTGTATTGTTGAGAGTTCTTGGCTGCTTACGTTTATTTTTGCTGTTTAACTTTAACTAAATTAAGAGAGTTAAATAAAAAGTTTCCTATATCATAAAAGCGGTAAATTAGCAATAAGTTATTAGCAATTATCGACGGTCAACTATTGATTACCGATCGCCACTGAGGTCTTAAGGATGAGGGCGGAGGGCTTACGGATGAGAACCCAGGGCTGACCAATTAATTAATTGACACAAAATCAAGATTACACATGGGGGGTTGGTGGTACAGGATAAGCGGTAAAGACCGCTTGACCGATCGGCAAAAAAAATAAAATACTCAACTTTGCCTGCGATATTGCCCTGAAACCGGTTGGCGTGAGCCGAAGTAATTTTAATAAGAACTAGAGATCCGCCTGGTAAAGTGCCTCCAATTTAACTTTACTCAGCAATGAGAAACTCAAGTTCACGACGAATCTAAAGGGGTCTGCGGTAGAGGTGCAAAATGTTAAAGATAGGAAGATTGGAGAAAATTCGGCTTTCACCGAGCCACAGGGCAATCAAAACTAATAAACTGTTATTAAAGTACAACTTTTATATTCTCAAAGTGTTTGAACAAATATATATGACCCTAGCGATCGCCCGATCGGGGGAAGCGCATTCAGAAACTTTGATAGAAAGAGTAAAAAATATGTTGCCGAGTGCTATTGCTAGCCACAAAAACGCAGGCAAATTCAGAATTAAGGCGGGAGGGCGCTAAATCCGTGAGCCAGGAATTTCAACTCTCAGTCACCCCTGTTGGGGACGACGAATATCTAGTGCGGACAGAAAGGGTTGCACCCGGTGTACCCTTAGCCGAACAACAAGTCCGCTGGCCGATCGACGAATGGCTTGCACTGTCTGCTCAACTGATGAACGACCCGCTGGTGGGCTTGCTCCAGGGAAAAGTAGTACAGGGAAGCAATTTGGCTGGTCGCGGCCTCTCCCGTTCGGGAAACAACTCAGCGCCCAATTTAGTAGCCCTGGGGCAACAATTATACAGCGGGCTGTTTCAAGGAAACTTGCGCGATAGCTGGACTTGCGCTCAAGGCATCGCCCAGCACCGCCGAGAAGTGCTGCAACTGCGACTCGGACTCAAAGGCCGGCGCTTGCCGCGGCTGCCGTGGGAAGTTCTGCACGCCGGCGATCGCCCTTTGGCAACCGGCACCGATGTCGTGTTTTCTCGCTACCAACCAGGTACAAGTTTGTTCAAACAAACCCGGATAGTGCCTAGTAGCGGGCCACTAAAAATTTTAATGGCGATCGCCTCTCCGAGCGATCGAGACAGCTTGCAGCTCAAGCGAGAAGTGCTCCACCTGCAACAAGAACTCCAAAACCGCAGCGCTAATCCTCTCAAAAACAGCCCGCATTCTCCGGAAATTCAACTGACTATTCTCGAACAGCCCGATCGAGAACAACTTACCCAAGCCCTAGAACAAGGGCACTACCAAGTCCTGCACTACGCAGGCCACAGCAACTTAGGTTCCAGAGGTGGCGAACTCTACCTAGTCAGCAGCCGCACCGGCTTAACCGAAACCTTGAGTGGCGACGACTTAGCTGGATTGCTTGTTAACAACGGTATTCAGATGGCCGTGTTCAACTCCTGCCGCGGCGCCTACGGCGATCCCTCAGACCTCGCGGACGACAGCCCGGAACGGAACTTAACCGAAGCTCTAGTGAAGCGGGGCATTCCGGCAGTGCTAGCAATGGCAGAAAGCATCCCCGACGATGTAGCCCTAACTCTGACGCGGTTGTTTTACCGCAACCTCAATCAAGGCTATCCAGTCGATCTGAGCCTGAGCCGGGCCAGAGCTGGGCTAATTTCTGCCTACGGTTCTCACCAGCTATACTGGGCTTTGCCCATTCTCTACCAGCACCCGGACTTTGACGGCTATCTGATCGGTGGCCCAGCCCACAGCGCGACATCCGGGTCTCGGGTGCAAATAATCGCGTCGGGAACGCCGCCGGCTCTGGCGGGTACAGAATGGAGTGCGCCACCTTCACTCTCGGCGATCGCCCAATACCCGCCAATCCCAGCCAATCGATCGCATGAGTCAGACAGTTCTGACGGCGAAGTCTGGGAATATTTTCCCGACCAATTAAAAGATCGCAGGGATTGGGTTCACCAGAACGATCGATTCGATGCCACTAATTCACCGAACTCACCGACGGCTTCGCCGTCCTCTATTCCTAATTCTGAGTCTTCGGCGATCCAAGCAACTCGCGCCGCTGCACCGACTCAGAAACCGTTAAAAAAACCGGGGTTGAAAACATCTGTCGCCCTAATGCTTTGCTTATTGCCCGTTGCTTTGAGTGCTGGCTTTTTCGGGTGGCGCTACTCGCACCAGCGGGACACGAAACCTGAAGAGTTACTACCGGCGGTACGGACTCCCCTGTCGCAAAATTACCTGCAACAACGTCACTAAAAGCGATCGCCCACTGCTATGCGGAATTTACACCCTCTTGGTCTGGCTCCAAACTGGGTGGGGTTTTTGCTGGCCGTTCGCGATCGGCTGCCGGTGGAAAAGCGATCGAAAGTATGCTGCTCGATCGAATGTCGGACTTACCTTCATCAAGCCGGTTTTTACCGAAAATAAGCAGCAGCGCAACCAAGCATCTAGGAAGAAACCGGGTTTCTCGTCGAGAGAGTAAGTCCGGGACTGCTTGATATAGAATTCGTCAGTCGATTGTAGATTTTCGACTTCGGCTTGAGCCCGGAGTCGAAGGATTTGAGATTTTAGATTTACTCCACAGATGAATCTGGAAGCTTGAACAAGAGTCTAAAATTTTGATCTCTCCACGACAGGAGTCGGTGGCTTATATGCGTTTTTGGGCGGGCTGATTCGGCAGCAGGAGCATTCGTCATTCCGCACAAGACCATAAAAGCCAGAGTTGCAACAATTAAGAACGTCCTCACCGTCAGTGCGGTTGGTATATTTCACAATAATTAATTATGGAAGTGGCTGTGAGTTTGACGCGCCCCTCCAGTTGGTGGATAAATTTTGAGAGTCTGGCAGTTTACAGGCCACGAGTGGAAACCAATATATTTCCATCGAAACTCCATGTCGGGAACCGCTGATAATTTTTAGTGCATCAAACATTTAAGCGGTTGTGCATTTAACTCGGTCTTTTTCAATTCCCCTGTGGAAATAACCTCAAGTTCTCTGGCTTGTGGCCGTAGGAGGAAGATTTTCCCGAGTTCCCCCTAGACATCTACTGATTCCTGGCGAAGTGTTAAGAGTCGCGAAGCAATCTCGCCCGATCCAAACTATTCCCCTCTTAGTGGCTGCCGGATGTTTCTGCCGCCGCGCCCATTGAGTCGGGTTTTAGCTTAAACCCGTTTACCGAAGAGGTGAAATTTCCTTCAATTTTTACCGGATTGCCTTCCCCAGACTGCGTTCTGTGCAAGTTATATGCCCAACACCTTAATAGAAGATTGCTCGTTGGTATTTGGGGTTTTGAGGGGATTTCCCGCCCGAAAAATAGGGTTTATACTATTTTAGATTTTAGATTTTAGATTTTAGATTGAAGAATTGGGAATGACTTATTCCATAAGGGTTTGGAGTACGGGGCTACAGTTGGATTCTTTTTGTAAAGTGATTTTGCAAGTAGCTGGCAGGGGCATCGAGAACAAGTGCTGCCTCCCCTTGTTGAGGTAAAAGTTAACCCCGGCCGGTAAATGCTGTCGGCAGATTTGCAGCGGCCGCGCTCTAGGTATTTCGATTCATGGCTGTCTTGTTTTTACCTTGACCACAGACTCGATCGGGGATTGGTGAATGCAGGGAACAGACTTTACTGTAACAAAGTAAAGCATTTAATTTGCGACAATAATTCCCCGCGCGATCGCTCAGAGGCTTACACAAGCATTTGGGCCGCGAGGAGCAAATTGATCGCCCTTCGAGCATCCTTACTTGCACCCCCGGTCTTGAGGCGGCAAAAATTTATCCAGAATCTTAATATTCAGAATTCTTAGTATTGACAGTGAAACAAAGTTAATCTAATGTGTTGTAATTGATATAAGTAAAGTCCAATAAGCGAGGTACGGTCAATGGCAGAAACAGCTACAGCACCCTTAACAGGAAAAGGTCTGCTTCAAAAAATCAAAGGCAGTGATTTGCCGCGCAGAGAACTTGCAAAGCTTTGCGGCTACTTCACTGTCAGCAAAAGTGGAGAAACCCGGATTAATCTGGCTGAGTTTTACGATGCAGTGTTAGCTGCTAAGGGCATTGAGCTAGAGAAGTCGAAAGCAGACGGACGCGGGCGAGAAGCGAGTTATCGAGCTAGCGTTCACAAGAATGGTTCGATCGTGATCGGGGCAAATTATACCCAAGAAATGGGATTAAAGCCGGGAGACGAGTTTGAAATTAAGCTCGGATACAAGCACATTCGCTTGATTCAGATCGATGTGGACAGACCGGATGTGGAATTGGATGATGAAGAGGAGGATACAGAAGAATAGAGGCGATCGCGAGGCAGTCAGCCGATAGCAAGGCGACTGGATTTGGCATTCGCTACACGAGTATTTGCGCGCCACCCTTCGATGGAACTGATGAGCTGTCTTGACTATTTCTATTTTCTCTTGTCCCGCAAAGACTACAGTGCCTCTGAACTTCGCAAAAAGGGGCAAGAGAAAGGTTTTGGCAATGAGGAAATATTGGAGGCGATCGCGCAAATTCAAGACCGCGGCTATCAGTCCGACACTCGCTTGGTGGCAAACTCGATCGCCTCTGCAGCAGGCAAATACGGGAAGTCGGCCATCAAGCGCAAATGCCTGCAAAAAGGAATTACCAACGATTTGTTCGAGCAAGTCTGGGAAGAAGAAATTGCCGAAAATCAGGACTCCGAAGCAGAAAAACTGGCCGAATTAAAAGCCAAAGTCATGCGGAAATACAAGATCGATACTTGGGGTAAAGCAGATCCGAAAACCAAGGGCAAAGTCTTGAATTACCTGCAATACAGGGGCTTTAATGCATTTGAAATTTGGCGGCAGTGGCAAACAGAAGAAGATGACGAGTAAATAGTAGGGCCACGCAAATAGGTGCGGCCCAGATAGGCAAGCACAACTACACTGCTGCCGACGGGGCTAAAGTGTAAGTTCTGAGTTTTTGTAAATGTATGTCAATCCTCAGCGTTGACTAAATAAGATTCGTAGATCTGCCGGTGTCTGGCTAAAAGCTCGAGATATTTCTCGTTGATTTTGGCCAGCATCCATTTTTCGTGAAAAATGGCGGCGGATTCTGCTTTCACCGGATCTGCTTGTAGCGGCAAAATATCTTTTCGAGCAGCGGTTTGCTCTGCAACAGACTTCAGCTTCTGAGGGTTTTGCTGGTATTTTCGACCGCTTTTGTGGTTGGCGTAGCGACGCGATCGAGTATACCCCATCTGCAAGAACTTGCGGGCCATGTCGGCTCCCACAAAATCTTCGCGATCGAGATACTCTAAAAACAAGGAGTAAATTTTGCTGCTGGACTCTCTGGCAATTTCAGGAGTCTTAAATCTCCAGAAAGGCAGAATTTCTCCTTTGTAGGGTTCCACCAACAGCACTCCCTGTTCTCCTTTCCCTACGCGATAAAGTTCCGGGTGCTGTCGAAAGTCGATGTTCTTAAAATCCAAAGAGTAGTCGAACTGCTTCATTGGGCATTTTCTGTTCTATCTGGAACTATAGAAGCCCGGGGTTTACCTTCGTCTGGTTGGGTATAAACCCAGGCCCAAGCAATGAAGACAGCTTGAAAAGGCAGCCTGAACCAATACAGTAATTGGTTGTGGGGAATCCCTTCTATCGGAATGTTGTTGACGGCTTGATTGATATTAGCTGGAAACACGGCAATAAACAAGGCAATTAATCCCCATGCCGCCGCCCTGCTGACAGGAGGAACTAACAGCCCAATGCCACCCAAAATCTCGAAAAAACCGCTGATATAAACCAAGGCTTCTGGGTAAGGAAGCTGGGGCGGCACGATTCGGATAAAAGGTGTCGGCACTGCAAAGTGCAGCACGCCTACAATACTCATAGCTACTGCGAGGATAACTCGCCAAATTTCTTTTTGACTTTTCATGGGCAATGGGTAATTAATAATTGTTAAATTGCTGCGATAAGGCTTGCCAAATTACGCTGTCTGGGATCTAGAGGGCCATAAAACTGACATCCAAAAATTCCAGCTTTCCGGGTTTGTCTGCTCTTGCTGGTGGCTGTAACGATTTTATTGCGTAGAAAAACCTGGTTTCTGGGTAACTCCCAGACAAGTTTTCACAGCCCCAAACTGGAGGTAGCGAGAACTGGAATCGCAGGTCTGGGCGTTGACTGCCAAAAACAGATAGCGCGCATTTTGATAACAAGATTTTAATGTCTAGTTCCCTGCTGCTGTCTCTATCTTCGGGTAGTAAAACAGGATTTTTGTTCCGGCTCTGGCTGCGTTAGCGGCCAAACCAGCGGGGGATTTTCTCGATTGACAAATGGGCCACAGCCTAACATTAAATAAATCCTCGCGGGAATTGATGAGTGCGATTACTGTTACTTTTGACCTTGCCTTGCAGGCGATTTCCTACCCTTCACCGAAGGCACGCGCATTCGGGATAGCTTCGCTCGCGCGTACCTGGATGAGACTAAATAATGCGAGTAATTTGTCAAGAACTTTTAGAATTATTTAAGATTGGCGCTTTGAGAATTATTGGGAGAGGCAATTCCAGAACGCTCTGTAATTAAAATTACCCTCTAAAGTAAGGGTTTTGTCAACTTCCCACAGATGTTATAATGAATGAAATTATTGAATTTGCTAAAAAGCCGATCGTCGTAGCAACTCCCTAACCATCCTGCTGGAATTCAAAATAGTCACCAACGGCAGGAACTTTTTAGCCACCACATTATTCAAAAAGATTGAGCCTCCAAGCGCTGTGTCATTTTTATCTACACGCAATCAATCACCGACGACCATGAACACCTCAATAAACACCTCTAAATTTGGCATAAACCGGATGCTGCGACAATCGCTGTTGCTTGGCATCTTTTCTGCTGCAGCTTTAGCTAGCGGATGGGCGCCCGGTTTGTACACACAATCCCCAAACCTCGTTTTCGGAGCTGCAGCCCAAGCTCAAGAAATTAGCAGCGAAGAAATTACTAGCTACGCTCGCGCTGTGTTGGCAATAGAACCCAGACGGGTGGAAGCTTATAACGAAATTAAAAGAATGGCTGGAGGCTCGGTTCCCAGAGTAGTGTGCAATGAAACTCAGGAAATTAATAGGCTGTCTGGAAATTTTCGTGGCATCGCCGTGAATTACTGCCAACAAGCTAAAAAAGCTATCGAAACCTATGGTTTGACAGTTAGTCGCTTCAACCAGCTTACTTTGCTCCAGCAAGCGGACCCGGCAGTCAAACAGCGAATTCAAGCCGAGCTCCTGCGACTGCAACAAGCGGGCAATCAATAAGCTTGATGGTTTGAGTCTTTCTTCCTCTCCCGTTCGTATTAGACTTCTCCATAAAAGCTTGTTAAGGGCAGGCAGGATGCCTAACCGCTACCTCCCCCCAACAATATATTGGAGATTTAAATTGTTCGAGTTCCTAGACGGTAGGCAAAATTTTTTGAAAAAAAAGCGATCGTCTGTGATTAAGTGCTTGACAAAATAACATAAATTTGGTAATGAGACCAGAGCGGGAGCGGTCAGAGAGATGAATATTTTTCAACTTGCTGTAAATTGGAATGAGATATAGCGATCGCCAACACGATTAAGACGTTTTTAATTTCTGAAACATGAGCTGAAGATTGGAACTTCAGTCTTCCTTATTCCTTCGGCTATAAAAAAGATATTCCTCAAAAACTCAAGTTCAAGTGAATTGCTCTGAGGAATAGAATATAAAAATGCTAACCTTCACAAAACATTTACCTGCAAATCCCGATGCTATTGTCAGCTTTACTTTACAAATGACATCGGACGATCGCACTCGCAGCCGTCACCGATTCGAGACGGAGACGGGGGAAAAGCTGCACCTGAGTTTGCCCAGAGGTACGGTACTGCGCGATCGAGATTTATTGCAGTCGGAAGACGGTAGCTGTTTGGTACTGGTAAGTGCAAAACCCGAACCGGTGCTGACAGCGCGGGCATCAAGTCCGCTGTTACTGATGCGGGCGGCTTATCATTTAGGAAACCGTCACGTAGCTTTAGAAATTGCCGATAATTATTTAAGGCTTTCTCCCGACTCTGTATTGCAGGGAATGCTAGAAAAAATGGGTTTGGAAGTAACAGAGGAAATTGTGCCGTTTCAGCCGGAAATGGGCGCTTACGGGCACAGCCATTAGATTTTAGATTTTAGATTTACTCCCACCTTGGAATCAGAGGGCTTATAACCAAATTAGTTTCGGTCATTCAAGAAGGAAGAAGTCAACAGTCAACAGTCAACAGTCAACAGTGAACAATCAACTTTTATGTTTGTTACAGCTAGCTTTTGCACCTGTGGGAGCTTATAGTTATTCAGAGGGAATCGAAAGTCTCGTAGAAACCGGTGCGATCGACAGCGAGATTACTTTGAAAAATTGGTTAGAAAATTCGCTGCAATTCGGGGCTGTTCGAGTAGAAGCCGCTGTGGTGGTAAGGGCTTTGAGGGCGGCAAAGATAGGGGATTTGACTGCTTTGAATTACTGGAATGCTTGGGCGACTGCTACTAAGGAAACAGAAGAGTTGCGCTTGCAAAGTTGGCAAATGGGGCGGACTTTGGTCAGGTTGCTGCTGGATTTGCGTGAAGTGAAGCTATCCCGCAGGGAATCGCCCGTTGCTTCTGGCTTAACAACAATTGTAAAAGAATTTGTGGAATCTGCCAGCAATCAGTGCAATTTTGCGATCGGCTTTGGCATTGCCGCCGCCAACTGGCAGATAGAAGAGGAAGCGGCCGTGTTAGGATATTTGTACAGTTGGGCTGCCAATTTGGCGAGTGCGGGCGTGAAACTGATTCCCCTCGGTCAAACAGCCGGTCAACAGTTACTGTTAGATTTGCAGTCTCAAATTAGCTGTACTGCCCAAGAAGTTTTAAAATTAGAAGATGATGAGATTGCTAGTTGCAGTTGGGGGTTAGCCCTAGCTAGTATGGCGCACGAAACTCAGTACACTCGGTTATTTCGGAGTTGAAAATCAGAAAATCTAAAATCTAAAATCTAAAATCGCTATGGGTGCTTTTCGTCTAGGAATTGCTGGGCCGGTTGGTTCGGGAAAAACTGCTTTACTGGATGCTTTGTGCAAGGCGCTGCGGCAGCAATACCAGATTGCTGTAGTTACTAATGATATCTATACTCAGGAAGATGCCCAGTTTTTGGTTCGCAGTCAAGCTTTGGAGAGCGATCGAATTTTGGGCGTAGAAACGGGAGGCTGTCCCCACACAGCCATCCGCGAAGATGCTTCCATTAACTTAGTAGCTATAGAAGAGTTAGAGCATAAATTCACTGATTTAGATTTAGTCTTTGTAGAAAGCGGCGGCGATAACTTGGCGGCAACTTTTAGCCCGGAGTTGGTGGATTTGACAATTTACGTAATCGATGTTGCAGCAGGCGATAAAATTCCGCGTAAAGGCGGGCCAGGAATTACTAAATCTGATATGTTGGTAATTAATAAAACAGACCTCGCCCCTTTTGTGGGAGCAGATTTGGGCGTGATGGAACGGGACGCTAAAAAAATGCGAGGCGATAAACCTTTTGTTTTTACTAACTTGAAGACTAAAGAAGGATTGGAATCAGTAGTTAATTTCATCCGCTCCCATATCGCGTAAAACATCAGTCTTCATCTGCGTTCATCTGCCTTCATCTGCGGTTAAAACCCCTAAAAAATATCACCTCACTACCAATTGTTTGACCAAATTAGCCAAACGTTCTGTACTGTCTCTCACTGCTAATTCAGAAGCTGCTTGAGACATTTTTTCCAAATAGTCGGAATCTCTTAACAAATACAACACTTTGCTTTGCAACACATCTGCTGTCAGTTCGCTTTGACGGAATACCACGGCGGCGCCGGCTTTAGCAAATACTTCCGCATTAAATCTTTGGTGGTCGTCAGCGGCGTGAGGAAAAGGAATTAAAATAGAAGGTACTCCCGTCACTGCTAATTCTGTCAGAGCACTCGCGCCCGATCGACTAATTGCTAAATTTGCTCGCTGCAACAAACTCGCCACATTGTCGTAAAATGGCATTGACAAATATTGCTCGTGTTTCAAACTTTCAGCATCCGGGTCATTATTTCCGGTGAGGTGAACCACCCAAGCACCGGCATCAAACCAAGCAGGAGCACACTCGCGCACTAACTTATTGACTGCGACAGCACCTTGAGAGCCGCCCATAACTAAAATTACAGGTACACTGTCAGGAATTGGCAAATTTAGAGGTTGGCGGGCGAGGAATTGCGATCGCACGGGTGTACCAGCAACTACGGTTTTCGCGCCGGGTAAATGCTGGGCTGCTGCTTCAAATCCGATCGCCACAGCAGTGCACAAAGGACTAAACCAGCGCGTCACCTTCCCGGGAATTGCATTAGATTCGTGGAGAATTACCGGCAAACCCAAAGAACGGGCCGCTAGAATTGCCGGTGCTGCGATGTAACCGCCGGTAGTAAAGACTCCCTGAAAATTTCCCGCTTTGAGCAACTTCCGCACCTGAAGGATCGAGCCGGCGAGTCCGCCCAAAATTCGCAGTGTACCGAGCCCAAATCCCTGCTGAAAGCCTTCAACGGCGATCGTGTGGAGGGGGTAAAGGGATGAAACTAACTGGGTTTCCATGCGGTCTGGGACTCCTAGCCATTCGATCTGACAGTCGTTCAACTGCCCAGCGGTGGCGATGGCGGGAAATAAATGTCCACCAGTGCCGCTAGCTGCAACCAACAACCGGAGGGGGGCTTTTGTCAAGGTATTTGTTTCTTTTTTTACAAGTACAAGTTCCACAGGTCGATCAATTTTATATTTGAGGTTTTAGATTATTATGCTTATTATTCCGGCAGTTTCAGCCAATTTTGAATCAGCCATCTAAAATTAGATTGTGCCGTGTCCCTGCTTCCGTTGTCAGTTTTCGTTGCAGGCGAACAGTTGCCCAAGCTACGACCCCTGACAAATAACCAAATTATCATCTAATGCGTAATTTTTTGAATTTAGTGCCAAGTGCATCTCAGTATTTTTCCAGCCGTCGGGACAAAAAACCCGATCGCGCGATCGTTTTTGGCTTTAACTGCGGGCAGTCGATCGCTCAAATGTTGTTATGTTTAACAGTGGTAAGTGCTGGCGTGCTGCATCCTAGTGCGGCAAGAGCGATCGGTGCGATCGCGGCGACTCCCCGAACGATCGCCCAAACCCCTGCAAATGCGCCTGCGCCACTCACAAAAGTGCTAACAGAAATTGACGCAGCGGCCAACCGGCGCGATGTCAAAGCAGTCATGGCCTTTTACAGCCCGAATTTCACTCATTCTGACGGCTTAAACAGCCAAAGCATGGCCAAAGCCCTCACCCAACTCTGGAATCGATATCCGAGTTTAAATTACCGCACCGAGATCCAATCTTGGAAAAGCGAAGGTAGCGCGATTCTCGCAGAAACCATAACTACAATTTCCGGCACTCAAAAAAAGGATGGCAGAGAATTAACTCTCAAAGCTACCATCCGTTCCCAGCAGCGCTTTGAAGGTGAAAAAATAGTTAGTCAAGAGATTTTAGCAGAACAAACTCAGCTTAGTTCAGGGCAAAATCCTCCCACAATTCAAGTGAATTTTCCGGATCAAGTTAAGGTGGGCGAAGAGTACCATTTTGATGCCATTGTGCGAGAGCCGATCGGCGATGATATTTTAATAGGGACTGTTTTGGAGGAACCCATTAGCGAAAAAACCTTTTTTAATCCCTCAGAAGTCGAGCTGGAGTTGTTAAATTCCGGGGGAATTTTTAAAGTAGGTAAAGCTCCGGCTACGCCCGAAAATCGGTGGGTTTCAGCAGTTTTGATGCGACAAGGCGGAATTGCAACCGTTAGTGTGCGATTGCGGGTTGTCAAATAATAAAATAGGTGTTATGGGCATGGGGCATGGGGCATGGGGCATGGGTAATGGGTGATTGGTGATTAGTAAGTTGTATAGCGGTTATTAGTCACACGAGGTACATATTTGAAGATAAAAAATCTCATTAAAGGAATTAAACATACCTCACTATAGCAATCCTTGCAGGAGTCGTAAATTTTTGACCCTACCCCAACCCTCCCCTTATCAAGGGGAGGGAGTAAGAAATTAACACATGATTTAGGATGGCTATATAGCGATAAAGGCTATAGCAAATAACAACTAACAAATAAAGAAACTAACAAATAACCAATGACGACAGTCAACAAACAGTCAACAAACAGTCAACAGCCAACAGTCAACTAACAACTGACAAAAAATGATTTCTATCCAAAACCAAATTGTTTTCATTACAGGTGCGAGTAGCGGTATCGGAGCAGCCTGTGCCAAGATATTCGCCAAAGGAGGAGCCAAACTAATTTTAGCAGCCCGCCGCCTTGAAAAGCTCGATCGACTGGCCAACGAACTTGTAGAAACAAAATCCATCGCATCGGCGAACGAGATTTATTTGCTCGAATTGGACGTGCGCGATCGCCCGCAAATGGAATCGGCGATAACTGCGCTTCCCGATGCCTGGAAAAGCATCGATATTCTGATTAACAATGCGGGATTGAGCCGTGGTTTAGACAAACTGCACGAAGGCAACTTCCAAGATTGGGAAGAAATGATTGATACCAATGTTAAAGGCTTGCTTTACATGACTCGCGCGATCGTGCCTGGAATGGTAAACCGAGGCCGCGGTCACGTAGTGAATATCGGCTCAATAGCAGGCCGCCAAGCTTATCCGAAAGGTAATGTTTATTGCGCTTCCAAAGCAGCAGTGAGAGCTATTTCCGAAGGGTTGAAACAAGACCTTTTGGGAACACCCGTGCGCGTGACGGAAATAGAGCCGGGTTTGGTGGAAACAGAATTTAGCAATGTGCGGTTTCACGGCGATGCAGAAAAAGCCAAAAATGTCTATC
Organism: Microcoleus sp. MON1_C1; assembly: GCF_036701945.1. Lineage (NCBI taxonomy): Bacteria > Bacillati > Cyanobacteriota > Cyanophyceae > Oscillatoriales > Microcoleaceae > Microcoleus > Microcoleus sp. MON1_C1. Next base: position 18,614 of record NZ_JAUBRO010000078.1, read on the forward strand.
AAGGATTGACACCGCTGACTGCTGACGATGTAGCCGATGTCGTGTATTTTTGCGCGACGCGATCGCCCCATGTCAATATTAGCGAAGTCTTGCTAGTTCCGACAGATCAAGCTAGTGCAACTCTGGTTCACCGAAAAGAGTTGTGAGTTTTTAGTGGTAAGTGTCCGGATTGCGCTCAAATTCTCAGGAAGGTTAATTAGTAGATGCACCCTGATTAATTAACTCCCGACCAATTTTGGTTCGGGGTTTTTTTTGTGATCGCACGCCCTCGCCACAAATTATCCTAAATTCTGCCAAAGTGTCCTGAAAGAGGTGCTGTGAGGCGGGAGATTAAATTAGTAGATGCACCCTGATTAATTAACTCCCGACCAATTTTGGTTGGGTTTTTTTTTGCGATCGCACGCAGGGTAAACGCATCTTAACTTGAACCCAAAATATGCTACAGTTAAATCCGACTAAATTTCAATGTAGTTTATTGTAGTTTATTGGTGCTATCAATGGCAAGAGGTTTTAGTAAAGCTGTAACTTCCCAACAAAAACAAACAGATTCATTGAAGGAAGTGAATATTTTAAATGCCAGTTTTTTAGAGAATTTTGCCAATTTGAACGACCCAAGAATAGAAAGAAGTAAAGAAAATTTACTCAAAGATATTATTGCGATTGCGATTCTAGCTATCATCAGTGGTGCAGACGGATGGGTGGCAATAGAAGCCTATGGTAACGCCAAATATGAATGGTTGAAAAGCTTTCTAGAATTACCGAATGGTATACCATCTCATGACACATTTAGTCGGGTATTTGCCCGAATTGAACCACAACAGTTTCAAGAATGTTTTTTGAGTTGGGTAAATGCCATAGTCGGGGAATTAGAACTAAACGTGATTGCCATTGATGGCAAAACAATGAAACAATCTTATGACCGAAATGACCAGCAAAAAGCGCTACATATAGTTACAGCCTGGTCTTCATATCATCAATTAGTTTTAGGGCAAAAAAAGTCGATAAAAAATTTAATGAGCTAACAGCAATTCCGGAATTAATAGAAATGTTAAAAATTGCCGGGACTGTAATAACTATAGACGCTATGGGATGTCAAAAAGACATAAGATCTCTGATTATCAAGAAAAAAGGAGATGATATTTTAGCTTTAAAAGGAAATTAAAAACTCCTATACAAAGCCGTGAAAGAGTGGTTTGAAGTAGCACAAAGAGCAGATTATTTAGGCAAAAAGTATGATTATTATGAACAAGTAGAAGCTGGACATCATCGAGTGGAAAAAAGACAAGTCTGGACTGTGGATGTATCCGAGTTGCCACCTCTGCATAATCAAGAATTATGGAGGGGATTAAAAACAGTTGTCATGATAGTTAGTGAACGACGATTGTGGAATAAAACCACCACGGAACCTCGTTTTTACTTGAGTAGTTTAAGCAGTAATGCTGAGAGAATTGCTGGGGCGATCCGCAGTCATTGGGGCATTAAAAATAGCTTACATTGGACGCTTGATGTTACATTTTGTGAAGATGAAAGCCGGATTCGGAAACAGAACTCTCCCCAAAATTTTGCACTTCTACGTCGGCTAGCAATAAATTTACTGAAACAAGAAAAAACTTCTAAACAAAGTATAAAAATGAAGCGATATCGAGCGGCAATGGACAATAATTATGGCTCTTCAGTAGTTAATATGCTAAATGAATAGCTAAGCCAGGAAAGAAAGAGAAATGAAGCTAGCAAAATATTTGGTAGAGTCATTACCAGGGTTGACAGAGGAAGCTCATTTATTATTAAATATAAGCCCAAGCTAGAGGGGTTAGGTGGATTTAACAGCCATGAGAACGAAAAATGAGATAAAGTTTTTAACAAAGCTGTTGAATATAGAAGGAATAAAAGTAATCTCACATCGCCAGCATGAAGGGATTGGAATAATTTTACAGGTGGAACGAATCGGTAAGGAGAGTAACTGTCCACGTTGTGGAAAAAAAAGTCAGAGATTACATCAAAATCATCGAACTAGCGTCAAAGATTTACCTTGGGGAGAGAACGTTGTATTTTTAGAAATCAACAGACGACAGTTTAAATGTGAAAAATATGGAAAGCCATTTAGTGAAGAGTTGGAGTTGGTCACAAAAAGAAGAACCTATACGAAACGGCTAGCAAGAGCAATAATTCAAGAAGTGTTAGAGAACGATATCCACAGCGTAGCGAAAAAAGGGGTGGTGACAACAGAAGAAATAGAAAGGATGTTAAAAGACGCATCGAAAGAATACTTGAAAGCCAAGCCGAGTGAGTTGAAGAGATTAGGGATAGATGAAATAGCTGTAATTAAAGGAAAAGGCAATTACTGTGCAGTATTAATAGATTTAGAGAAGTCTAAGCTAATCGGGATATTGGCAGGAAGGAAACAAGAAGAAATTAGGGCAGTCCTGCTCGGATGGGGCAAAGAGGTATTAGAGCAAATAGAAGAAGTGAGTATAGATTTGTGGAAAGGTTACAGAAATGTAGTGAGAGACTTGATGCCAAATGCTCAGGTGGTCGCCGACCGATTTGGGAGCATGTCACTTTTGTAGTGAGTAATTATACTCAAGCTGCTTTTCGCTGATTACCAATTAAGCCGTTCAAGTAA
>NZ_JAUBRO010000079.1:0-11000 GCF_036701945.1 Microcoleus sp. MON1_C1
GTCATCAACCGCGCTAACTTGGGTATGGAAGTAATGCACGAGCGCAATGCTCACAACTTCCCGCTCGACTTGGCTGCTGGTGAAACTACTCCCGTAGCTTTGGTTGCTCCTTCTATCAACGGCTAAGTTTTAGCTTTTGATTGACAAAAAGCGCTCCTAGAAATAGGGGCGCTTTTTGTTTGGGGAAAATTTTTTTAGAGACCTGCTTCTATCCCTTAAATCCCTTAAATCCGTTACCCCCTTACCTCCCTTACATCCATTCGTTGCTTTCCTTCTTCCTTTTTACTTGTTTTTTCTTCCTTTATTCTTTAATTTTTTATGATTACTATAGAACATAGCCACTAGGCCGATCGAGATACTGTGACATACTCCACCGGCGAAATCTTATATGATGGTCTAGGATTCCAATAGTCGGATTCAGGATATGTTGGGCTTGCTATAAAGTGTTCGCTAGCAGCAATGCAATTGTGTCAATTCCAGAATCTAACCATAGACAAATGTAGCTGATCGGGAGTCGCTCCTCACCGTCCCAAGCGCTCTATCTGTAAGGAGAATTTGTATTATGAAAGATGGACAAGAAGTACGCCGCGTCTCCACAGCCGTCATTGCCGGTGTTTGCGGGTTGGCTTTACTGGCGGGAGGGGGCATTGCCTGGTGGACCGCAAACCGTTCGCCAACCCCCGCAGGTACGCAGTCTTCTGCTCAAACTACCGCTCCGCCGCTGTCCCCAAGCCCTGCGGAATCTCCTGCTGTAGTTATCCCCGTACCCCCTCCAAATCCTGTACAAGTGCCACAGGTTCAGACGCCACAGGTTCAGACGCCGCAGGTTCAGACACCTCAAGCTCAGACGCCGCAGGCTCTAGTCCCAAAGTCGCCGCAGCCCAAGCCTTTGCCGCAGACGGATGTCCAGACAGTGCAAGTCTACTGGGTTAAAGATGCCAGCGGTAAATTTGAGGGAGTTCCTACGAAAGTAGCTGTCAAACAAGCTGACCAGCCTGATGCAGCTTTACAAGCTGCTTTTAACAGTTTGTTGGCCGGGCCGAAGGATGGAACTGTTTCTAGCGAAATTCCTAAGGGGACAAAACTCAGGGGTTTGAGTGTTAAGAATGACGGAGTTTATGTCGATTTGTCAGCCGAATTTACTTCGGGGGGAGGGAGCAATTCGATGACTGGCCGGTTAGGGCAAGTTATCTATACCGCTACGAGTTTAAAACCGAATACCAAGGTTTGGATTTCGGTGGAAGGGAAGCCTTTAGAACTTTTAGGCGGCGAAGGTTTGGAGGTGGCTCAGCCGAGTACCCGCCAAAGTTTTGACAAAAATTTTCCCCTTTAGTAATTATGAGTCATTAGTTACAAGCCATTAGTCATCGGTCTGAAGGCCGATCGTAGGAATTGATAACTGATGACTCATGACTGAGGACTGAGAACTGGCAACTAATTTTCAGTGCTTCGTAGTTAGGCTAAATGCCCGAAAGTGTAGGGCTTGCTGTTCGATCCTGCTGGCAAGCCGATCGCACACCATATTACACAGCTCAAAAATTAACTCGTCCTGCACCTTATAATAAGCTGAAGTTCCTTCACTCCGGCGAGTGAGGATACCAGCTTGGAGCATGAGTTTTAGGTGCTTAGAAACATTGGCTTGACTCGTTTGAGTAGCTTCCACCAATTCTTGCACGCATTTTTCGCCGTCGCGAAGCAAGTTCAAAATTCGTAAACGCATGGGTTCGCTCAAAATGCTGAAATACTCAGCAACTTGTTGCACAACCTCTTGCGGGACAGGCTGGGATGACTTCATCAAACTCACCGGAGAGAAGTGATCGGGAAATATTAGCATTTATTCTGTCCATAACAATAAAGTAATCCTTCAATCCGGATTAATTCGCATCAACACTTGACCGTATTCGACAGGTTCGCCATTTTGAACTAAAATTTCCATCACTTGACCGGAGACTTCATCCGCATCGATCTCGTTCATCAGCTTCATCGCTTCGATAATACAGACTGTCTGATTGACCTTGATGCGATCGCCCACATTGACAAAAGGTGGCTCGTCAGGAGCTGCAGCGCGATAAAAGGTTCCTACCATCGGCGAGATAATTGGCACCCATTTCGTATCGACAGAAGCAGGTACGGCAGCAGGTACGGCGACAGGGGCGACGGGTACAGGGGCAGCCAGATCCGCTGCTAAATTTTGGTCAACCGCAGCAGGTGACGCTAATGTGGGGCTAGCAACAGCGGCCAACGCGCTCGGAGCGACAGTCGCCACGGCAGCAGGGAGCGCAGCAGAGGTGCCTGCTGAACTTGCCAGAATGCCTTTGCGTACTGTCAGTTCAATATCCCCACTTTTTAAGGTCAGTTCCGAAATGCCAGTTTTGTCTAATACAGTTAGCAGGTCACAAAGCTGGTTTAAGTCTAGTTGCACAGCAGATTCAAGGGTAATTGAGAATTGAAAATGGAAAATTGAAAATTGAAAATTCAGAATCAGGCGAAGCTAGGAGCATCAACGACTTTGGAGGCAAAAGGGAGAGTTTTTAAGCTGTGAGCGATGAGTATTGAATTTGGACTTCTTTAACTCATAACTCAAAACTCAAAACTAAAAACTCCCTTTTCCTCCCTCGTTTCTACTCTCGGCCGAGGTACTTGTCTTCACGAGTATCAATCCGAATCCGTTCTCCAATGGAAATAAATAGAGGCACCATAATCTGAGCGCCAGTGGAGAGGATGGCGGGTTTGCTGCCACCAGTGGCAGTATCTCCTTTGACTCCGGGATCGGTTTGTATCACTTCCAAGACAACAGAGTTGGGCAGTTCCACTTCCATGATTTGGTCGTTCCAGCGCAGGATGCTGACTTCCATACCTTCAGTGAGGTACTTGACACGATCGCCTATTTGCTTAGCACTGAGCCGACTTTCCTCGTAAGTTTCCATATCCATAAAGACGAGCTCGTCGCCCTCTTTATAGGTATGTTGCATCACGCTCTTTTCCAGGTTAGCTTGAGGCATTGTCTCGCCCGCCCGGAAGGTTTGTTCTACTACGTTTCCGGTTTGGACGTTTTTTAATTTTGTCCGCACGAAAGCCGAGCCTTTTCCTGGCTTGACGTGGAGGAATTCGATAACCCGCCACACGCCGTTATTCCATTCAATTGAAACACCTGGTCGAAAGTCGTTACTGGAGATCATATAAATTTTTGCGGGCAATCCCGTCGCCTTGCGGGCACGGGGGAACTACAGTCAGGTTAAAGCCGCAGTCTAGCTGACGGCATCAAAAAGCAATTGGCATTTTATTTTACCGTTCAAAGGGAGCAAGTGCTGTACGGAAATGTTAATGGCAGGGGGCAAGGGGCTGTTGTTAGTGGGTAACTGCCTCCCGGGCCGAAGGAACAGACACTTTAGATGGGTAGCAGCTTAGAGGGCGGGCAGCGCTGTGGGAAGATAATAGAGGCAATAAAAGTTAAAGTTATGTTGCATTGGCCTAATTTCTCGATCGATACGTGCAAGCGCTGGGTCAAAACCGTCGCTTTAGCGCTCTTGCTGTTCACTCTCTCCCTGAGTTTCAGTGCAGTCTCCCATGCCAAACGGCCCAGCAGCAGTATGCCTGCAGGGAATGCGATTACGGACGGGCGGGCGCTGCTGCGCTTCGCTTTACCTATTGACAATCAGACTGTGCGAGAGTTGCAAATCAGTCTCGAAGACATTGGCAACCACATACGGTCTAAACGTTGGGGGCCGATTAGCAGTGATGTCAGCAAGGCTTCCAGGATTCTCAACCTTCGGGAATCTGACCTTTTAGAGAGTATTCCCGACACCAAAAAGCCGGAAGCTGAAACTCTAGTGGCAGCAGTCAAGAACGGAATTGCTCAACTGGAAAAGGCTGTTGAGGCTAAAGACAAGGAAAAAGTGATTGACTTGAAAGCCACAATCCTCGGTTCGGTAGGCGAAATCGAAGAGTTGATGGTGACAAAGTTTCCTTTTGAAGTGCCGGCCAAGTATGCTAATCTGCCTCAACTGAAAGGGCGCGCTACTGTGGCTGTACAAACTGAAAAAGGGGAAATTACTGTTGTGGTTGACGGCTACAGCGCCCCGGTTACGGCTGGTAATTTTGTGGATTTGGTCGATCGAGGTTTTTATGACGGTTTGCCGTTTATTCGATCGGAAGAATCCTACGTTTTGCAAACCGGAGACCCCGAAGGCAAGGAAGAGGGTTTTATTGACCCAGCTACTGGCAAATACCGGAATGTGCCGCTAGAAGTGCTCGTCAGGGACGAAAAAGAACCTATTTACGGGATTACTCTAGAAGATGCGGGGCGTTATCGCGACGAACCTGTTTTGCCTTTTTCTGCTTTCGGTACTGTGGCCATGGCCCGTACAGAAACTGACCCTGATAGCGCTTCTTCTCAGTTTTTCTTTTTCTTGTTTGAGCCTGAACTCACGCCCGCCGGTCTGAATTTGTTGGACGGGCGATATGCTGTTTTTGGTTACATGATTGAAGGAAAAGAAGTTTTGGAGCAACTGAAGCAGGGAGACAAGATTGTATCTGCTAAGGTAGTTAAAGGAATCGAAAATTTGGTGCGACCTCAAGTTTAATTAATGACGGCGATTGAAATCGCTGCTTGTCAAAAGTGACGGCGATTGAAATCGCTTTTACACAAACAAAGCCCGCCTGCGCGGGCTGAAAAAATCAATAGTGACTGCGATTGAAATCGTTTCTGGATGGTGAAGGAGATTGAAATCGCTTCTGCACAGATAAATCCCGCATTAGCGGGCTGGAAGAAGAGATAATTTTTATAGTTTCGTTATTGAAATTAGGAATTAAATCGAGAATATGGCTATTTTACAATTTTTATTGGTAATAGGTTTGGGCGGATTCACAGGATTGTTAATTGTAAAAAATGTGAATGAAAGCAAGCAAAAGCAGCGTTTGGATGAGGCTTTTTATGAGTTGTTGGAAACTCAAAACAGTCAAATTTCGTTGATTCAACTGGCGGCTAATGCTAGAGTTGAGGCAGAAGTTGCCCAGCAGTATTTAACTCGGCAAGTTAAGATTTTTTCGGCGGTTTTAGAGGTAGATGATGAAGGGGATACTTTTTATAGGTTTCCTAAGTTGCGCTTGCCGCCGAGTTCGGGTAAGGAATGGTGAATTGAGAAAGTGCGATCGACTAATTCAAATTTATGCAAGTTAAAGATATCGGTGAACAAGGCCTTTTAAGAATATTGCAAAAATTCTGCCCCGCAGAGATAGTTGGTGATGATTGCGCTGTCATGCCTACAACTCCCAACCAATCTCTCGCTATCACTACAGATATGTTGGTGGATGGAGTGCATTTTAGCGATCGCACTACGGGGCCTTATTACGCAGGATGGCGCGCCGCAGCAGCGAATTTGTCGGATCTCGCGGCTATGGGAGCAAAGCCTCTGGCGGTGACTGTAGCCCTCGCTGTGGCGGCGGATACGGCTGTGGAGTGGGTGGAAGAGTTTTATCGGGGGATGACGGCTTGCTTGCAAGAATATCATACGCCGATCGTCGGTGGCGATGTTGTGCGATCGCCCGTGGTGACTGTTGCGATTACTGCTTTCGGACAAGTTGAGTGCGATCGTACCATTAGTCGGTCAAATGCGCGATCGAATTGGGCGATTGTGGCTACCGGCGTTCACGGAGCCTCCCGCGCAGGATTAGAATTGCTGTTAAATCCAGAATTCGGGCAAAATCTTACAGAAGTCGATCGGGCTTCTTTAATTCTCGCCCACCAGCGCCCTAAACCGAGACTCGATGTTTTGCCGGTTGTTTGGGAAATATTAGGTTCCGAAGGCGCGATGGAACCCCCCCTCAGTCCCCCCCTTGGTAAGGGGGGGAAGCAAGATTTCAATTCTCCAGGTGCGATGGAACCCCCCCTCAGTCCCCCCCTTGGTAAGGGGGGGAAGCAAGATTTTAATTCTCCAGGTGCGATGGAACCCCCCCTCAGTCCCCCTCTTAGCAAGGGGGGGAAGCAAGATTTCAATTCTCCCCCCCTTAGCAAGGGGGGGCCGGGGGGGGTCAATTCTCCCCCCCTTAGCAAGGGGGGGTCGGGGGGGGTTAAATCCCCAATTGCAATCGCCGGAATGGACAGCAGCGACGGTTTAGCTGATGCGATTATTCAAATTTGTCGGGCTAGCGGTGTGGGCGCAAAAGTCGATCGCCCAAAAATACCAATTCCCGATATTTTCAGCGAAATCGTATCAACCGAAAAAGCTTTAGATTGGGCCTTATACGGCGGAGAAGACTTCGAGTTAGTGCTGTTTTTGCCGATGGCAAATGCTCAGTTATTAGTGGAAAAAATAGGAAATGGAGCCGCGATTGTGGGAATCACTACGGATAGCACCGATATCTGGCTAACTGATAGCAGTGGTATTTATCCTGATGCTATATTAAAGCTCGATCGAGGATTTCAACACTTCTAAATTCTTTCTTATCTCTTAGTCGGCCCCCGGCGGACATCGTTTGTATAGACGCGGTTTCAACCGCCGAGTCTCTCTTCCGCTTCCTGTAAAATATGATTAACGGTAATGGTTGAGTTTTATTCTTGTTCAGTGGGCGATCGCACTTCGGCTGCTTCCTGTAACATATCATTAACTGGTGGACTTTGGGAATCGGGCAATCTCCGAGGTTCAGACTTACGCCGAAACCATCTGTACTGATTGATTTTCCACGCACCATTAATCCAGCCCACCAATCCAGAAACCACGATTACCGCCAAGAGACTCCACAACAGACTAGCTACAGCCGGATGAATGCGATCGCCATTTTGAGGTATTCTGAACACTATGTCTCTCTCTACATAATTCGCAACCGCAGACACCACAATGCCTCCAGCCCCTAATCCAGTTCCGAGTATTTGAATGGTTCTTTCTAGGGAGCGATCAATTTCTGCTTGTTCAATATCTACAATCCCCGCCACCAAATCCACCGCAATCTTAATCAAATCAGTGCCATGTTTGAAATAGCCTAAATCACCCTGAATTTGTCTTTGCAAATACGGAGAATTTTTATCAATAAAAAACTTAAATGTTGTTAAATCTTCGGTTGAGGCTTGCCATTTATCACAGATTTGAGCCAGTTTTTCCTGATAATTGTAATCATGAATATTAATCGTATTATTAAAATTTTCCAGATCTCCTAATAGTATTTGATAATCCAAACTTTCTCGAAGTAACTGTTTGTGTGTGATTTTCAGAGAGGTTAAAAACTCATCTGTATTAACCTTTTCCTGGGAAGCAACATCATTGTTCGATTCAAACTCAGGGATTTTTGTTTTTAAGCTAGCGATTATACCCTTAATTTCTCCATATAGTCCCTTGAGTAAATCAGAAATTTTGCGGCTATCCAGAAAAGCTGTAGTGATTTTATGGCGATAATAAAACAATTCAAATAAAGGTTGAAGAATTTGCCCTAATTTGTCCTCCATCTCATCGTCAACCAGATAAACAAAGACTTGTACTTGACTTTTGAGCGAACTGTACTCAAAAATTGGAGAACCCAGTAACTCAGTATCGCGGTAAAAAGGTGGATGCACAGATGCTTCGGGGAACAGATTCTTTAAACATTCATCCGCAATTTGGCGGAGGTATTTTTTATTAGTGCGAGGTTGATAGGTTGGTAATTTGTAGGTAATAAAAATAGTGTGTCCCAGCCAATCTTCATAACTATCAGCAAGCATGAGATTATTAACATTAAAATCTTTTAATGCTGCGACATCTATATCTTTATTTTCATCCGTTTCTGGGCTGCCAATTCTTGCTAAAATGCCTTCGCTATCATCCAGACGGCAAAACTTGAAGGAACCATCAATTTTATTTGAATGCGAGAATTTCTTGGCTTTAGTGAGGGGATAACCGAGGTTGGCTTGGGAAAAGATTAGCTCTTTTTCGTGGCTGAAATGTTGCCAGATATTATTAGCCCAAGTCCAGATAGAGTTGACTTCGGTTTTGCTTTCGCGGCTGAGTTGGTAGCTGTAGATGTAGATTTGGGGATGGTCAATTTTTAGCATTTGCTTTGTCAATGCGTTTTTTGAAGCTTGCTACTAGTGGTTTGATATCGGGATATGTATTGATGAGTGTTTCATAACCGGGGGTGACTTCTGCTTCGGCATCATCGAGATTTTTTCTCACATCGCCAATCCTATCTCTCACCTCTGTAAAATTTCGATAAAGTTTGTTAATCGCTTCTTTGACAACTTTATCATCCGCATCAGACTCCGCTAAAGGTAAAACAGTCTTGAGTAATTCTTCAATAAATGGCGGAGTAAGAATCTCCGGGGCTGTGGTAATGGCGTTATAAATTTCCCACAAAATCACGCTTTTCATCATAAATTTTACTGGCGAATGAATGTTACTAGAATTTGAAGGCTATAGTCTCTATTTGTACATTTTAATTATAGGTCGATCGCGCGCCGTGTAAAGAAACCGGGTTTTTATCGAATTTGAACATTTTAGCACAGTATTGTGGTGAAAAACCCGGTTTCTGGCTAGCCCTGGGTATCACAATCCGATCGCACAAAACGCTGCCCAATGATAAACATCGCTGTAGGGTTTTTCATCATCATTGTAACGTCCTAGCAGTTCTTCAGTATATTCTTTCCGCTCGTCATCAAAACTATCGGATTCCTTTACCCATGATACCAAATCTGGGGTTTTGGCCGACTTAAACCAGCGCTGGGTATCGTGGAGGGCTTTACCGATGCTAACTCCAGGTTGTAGCAATTCATAGAATTTTACCATTATCAAGGCGGTGGAGAGGTCGTTGACAGCCCAAAGACTGGCTAGGGTTGCCATTGCTCCGGCGTGGAGAAATCCTGTCGGCAATCCAATATAATCGGAGCGATTCTTGGTGTCAATGAGGGCGGTTTCGCAGGCGGAAAGCACGACTAGGCGGCAATGTTTGAATTGCAATAGCAAGATGTCTGCTAATGTTAGACAATTGTTAATATCGGCGGTTTTGCCTTCGCGCCATTCCACGTAGCAATCTGATTCATTCTCCTCGGTGCCCGCCCTCGACGGGGAATCTCCGGAGATGATACCCCCAGACAAAATCAAAAACGATTTTAGCGGATCGTCGGGATTGAAGGAGCCGTGACAGGAAAAGTGCGCGCAGTGGGCGTTTTCTAACCGATCTAGATACTTTTCTAGGAGATTTCTTTTACTCGCTTCATTGCCGGGGAGAATTTGACTTATCGCGAATTTGGGGGCGATGCTGGTAACTTCTAAATCGGTGTACTTCAGATCCGAGGTGGGATTTTGCAGGGCGAGGAGTTGGTCAAAATTTGGGTGGATGGTAATCTGTTGCAGGAGTTGGCAACTGGGGGCGTATTGAATCCCTTCGAGGTATCTATCTAATAAGAATTCGCCGTCACTTAGGGGTAGGGCGTGGAGGGGGAACAGGTGCAGCAACCAGTGGGGAATTAGGATTAAGCGCGTACTTGATGGCGGCAGAATTGTGGCGATTTGGAGGATGTCTGCGAGGCGCTGGAGATAGGTAGATAGTTGCTTTTGCCAGTCGGTTTTGCTTTGTTTGTAGGCTTCCCGGTATTCAGCAACTAAATCGGTTAATTCATCGGATTGACGATTGCGATGCACTGTCAGCACGTCGGGGTAAGTGACGACAAAGGTGATGATTTCTGCGTCGGTGATGTACCACTCAATGAGGGCGGTGTTTGGGGTGAGGAGTTGGGTAATTTCGCTGAAGGTTATGGGTGCTAGGGTTTTGGGGATTTCCTGTTTTTGGGCGATTACTTCTGCAAGGTTGCGGGCTTTGTTGGCTTCGGCATATTCTAGTGCTTCTTGGTTGCTTTGGCGATCGAGGCATATTTGCACCATACCTTGGTAGAGTTTATCCCAGTGCAAATCGTGTTTTTGTTTGGTTTCATTCCCCGATTCCAACTTCCGCAGTTTGGCGGCTCCGGTTATGGCATTTTTAAAGGTATCGTAGGCACTTTGGAGAGTTGCTGCTTTTTGGTTTGTGTCTTCTGGTTTTTCTTGGTTGATGTTGTCTAGTTTTGCCAGATAAGCCCAGCCCAGGTTATTTAAGGTTTTTACATTATCGATCGGGAAATCCTCAAGGGTATAGACAGTTAAAGCTGCCTGATAAAACTCGATCGCCCGTTCCAGATTTTCGGCCCGCGAACCGTTTATCCTGTTACTGTAGGCAATAGCTAGGTTATTTTGAGTCGTTGCCCATTTTTCAGGGAAATTCTCAAGGGTATAGACAGTTAAAGCAGCCTCAAAAAACTCGATCGCCTGTTCCAGATTTTCGGCCCGCGAACCGTTTATCCTGTTACTGTAGGCAATAGCTAGGTTATTTTGAGTCATTGCCCAATCTTCACGGAAATCCTCAAGGGTACGAACAGTTAAAGCAGCCTCAAAAAACTCGATCGCCCGTTCCAGATTTTCGGCCCGCGAACCGTTTATCCTGTTACTGTAGGCAATAGCTAGGTTATTTTGAGTCCCTGCCCATTTTTCAGGGAAATCCTCAAGGGTATAGACAGTTAAAGCAGCCTCAAAAAACTCGATCGCCCGTTCCAGATTTTCAGCCCGCGAACCGTTTATCCTGTCACTGTAGGCAATAGCTAGGTTATTTTGAGTCATTGCCCATTTTTCAGGGAAAGCCTCAAGGGTACGAACAGTTAAAGCTGCCTCAAAAAACTCGATCGCCCGTTCCAGATTTTCGGCCCGCGAACCGTTTATCCTGTCACTGTAGGCAGCAGCTAGGTTATTTTGAGTCATTGCCCGATCTTCACGGAAATCCTTAAGGGTATAGACAGTTAAAGCAGCCTCATAAAACTCGATCGCCCGTTCCAGATTTTCGGCCCGCGAACCGTTTATCCTGGAATAGTAGGCAGCAGCTAGGTTATTTTGAGTTATTGCCCATTTTTCAGGGAAATCCTCAAGGGTACGAACAGTTAAAGCAGCCTCATAAAACTCGATCGCCCGTTCCAGATTTTCGGCCCGCGAACCGTTTATCCTGGAATAGTA
>NZ_JAUBRO010000079.1:11100-19669 GCF_036701945.1 Microcoleus sp. MON1_C1
GGCAACTGCTACGTTATTTTGAGTTTGAGCAAACTTTTCGCTTCCCGGTTGCCGATTGTGTAAAACTATTTGATAACCAGTAAGGGCAATTTCAATATTATTCGCTATACTGCCAAGGGGAAAGTTTTTAATATGATTACTCAAATTTTCAATAAGGGTGACAATGAACTCAATTGCTTCTGGATTTTGGGAAATTAACGTCTGGGCTACTTGCTGTAAAGTCTCGGCAAAACGGGCATTGAGGAGATGTTGCCGTTGTTTTAGTATCGGGTAAATTACTTGAATACCGCTATTGCGAGCTGCTTCTGCTTTCAATAATTCTCCGATAAATTTTGCATATTCTTGGGAATCTTCACCTTCGGAGTGAACTCGATCGCCGTTTTCATTCATAGTTATAGTTAATAGTTGATAGCGTTGGCATAATTGCTGTAGGGGCGGCTCCCCCAACCATCTTTAATACCCACAAACAATCCCCATAAACCCGCCCCCACCCCACCGAAGAAATTCGATCGCTTGTTTCCAATTTTCCTACAAATGCGATCGGTCGTTTTCCGGTTTTCCCGAAAGTGCGATTCCCTACGGGATAGCTTCGCTTCACGGGAAATTGTCGTTGGGAGGGGGCGGGTTTATTTCAATTGTTGGTACTCATTAGAGATGGTTGGCGAAGCCGCCCCTACACAATTAATGGTATGACAAACTAATAATTGGAGAGAATTTATTTTAGCCTAATTATGGCAAAAGGTGCTAGGGAGCGATCGACCGTTTTCCAATTCTCCAAATGGCGAGAAACCGGGTTTTTGCGAAGATATTTAATCGGAGGCGAAGATATCGGAAAAAACCCGGTTTCTGAGATTGTTAAAGCTGCATCACTTTAGGCATTAGCCAGCTTCTTTTTAATCATTGCCCAATATTCAGGGAAATGCTCACGGGTATATACTGTTAAAGCTGCTTCATAAAACGATCGCGCTTTTTCGAGATTTTCATCCCGCGAACCGTTGATTCTGTCATAATAGGCATTACCTAGGTTATATTGAATCATTGCCCAATCTTCAGGAAACTGTTCGCGGGTACGAACAGTTAAAGCAGCCTCAAAAAATGCGATCGCGCGATCGATATTTTCCGCCCGCGAACCGTTGATTCTGTTGGCGTAAGCAGCAGCTAGGTTATTTTGAGCCATAGCCCAATCTTCCGGGAAAGCCTCAAGGGTATAGACTGTTAAAACAGCGCCATAAAGGGCGATCGCCATTTCCACATTTTCGGCCCGCGAGCCTTTTATTCTGGTAATGTAGGCAGCAGCTAAGTTGTTTTGAGTTTGAGCAAACTTTTCGCTTCCGGGTTGCCGATTATTTAAAACAACTTGATAAGCAGCAAGGGCAATTTCAATATTATCCGCTCTATTCCCACCGGAAAAATTACTAATATTAATGCTCAAGTCTTCAACGAGGCTGACAATTGAATCAATAGTTTTTGCATTTTCCCCACCAACTAACCTCTCGACTACTTGCTCTAAAATATCCGAAAAACGAGCATTTAGGAGATGTTTTCGTTCAGCTAGCATCGAGTGAATTACTGCTGTATTGCTATTGCTATTATCTTCTGCTTGCAATAATTCTAGAATAAAGTTTGCATACTCTTGGGGATTTTCACCTTCGGAGTTATCGCCATCGTTGGTATCGATTAATTGTGCTAGCTGAGCAATCAGATTCCGCAGGAAATTAGCGCCGTTTTGTCCTCCTTGCTGTGCCATTTTTTCGGCTACCAACTCGCAAGTTTCCAGAAAGTGGACATCCAACAATTCTGAGTTATCTTGTAATATCTGCGGTTCTTCGCCGTTGGGGCAATTCAGCAGGGTGTGAATTAGTTCTAGGTAGGCTTGGGCGCGGCTTTCTTCCATTATGGGGAGTTGTGAATAATATCGGGTTTATTGTAGCATGGTTGTGGGTTTTGGGGCTTGTTGTACGAGATGCAGACGGCGGTTGAAACCGCTTCTACACAAACGATGTCCATGCCAAGCGGACTGAAGACAAGACGGCGTTTTCCAACCGCCCAATCTTCAATCGCCCAGTTTTCTAATTCCTACACAATGCTACCTTTGGCATTAATCTATCCAAAATTTGCTCGATCGCAATTACTGTCCAATCAATATCAGCTTCTGTGGTTTCTCGTCCTAGAGTCAAGCGAATTCCACCAACTGCGCCGATTTCGTCATATCCCATTGCTAATAATATCGGACTGGGAGTTAGTTTTCCGCTGCTACAAGCAGAACCGGAACTAATGCCAATTCCGGCTAAATTTAACTGTCTCACCATAGTTTTGCCTGTGATTCGCCCTGTGTCTCTCTTTTGGTAAGGGCGACAGGATGGGGAGACGATGCAAAAACTGACGTGGTGGGGCAGTCGGTAATATCGATCGCCAGTTGGTACTAAACTGGGTACGTGGGATAATCGGTCAAAAAGTCGATCGCGCAATGCAATTAACCTCGGCGTTTCCACATCTATTTCCTGCAAAGCTAACTCCGCCGCCACCCCAAAACCGACAATTACCGGCAGCGCTTGCGTCCCGGAACGCAGTTTCAATTCTTGGCCACCGCCCCCCAACATTGGCACTAATTCTACTCCCGGACGCACGTAAAGCGCGCCTGCACCTTGCGGCCCGTAAAGTTTGTGACTGGAAACCGAAAGCAAGTCTACGGGCAGTTTCTGCACGTCAACTTGCAGCTTGCCGGCAACTTGAACTGCATCGGTATGAAACATGATATTGCGATCGCGCGCAATTTGCCCTAATGCCTCGATTGGTTGCAGCGTGCCAACTTCGCTTTGTCCGTAAATGATTGAAATTAAAACTGTATTCGATCGCAGGGACTCTTGCAAATCCAAAGGGTGAATGCGCCCAAATTTATCCACTGGTAGGCGCGTCACTTCCCATCCCAACTGTTCGAGTTGTCGCGCCGGTTCTGCTACTGCGGAGTGCTCTACGCTGGAGATAATAATATGCTGCGGCTTTGTATAAAGACGCGCAATTCCCATAATTGCCAAATTGTCCGCTTCAGTGCCGCCACTGGTAAAAATCATCGATTCCGGTAGCGCGTTAATCAAGCTAGCAACCTGCATTCTTGCTAATTCTAAAGCTGTCGCCGCCCTTTGTCCCCACTCGTGCAAGCTGGAAGGATTGCCCCACTGCTGAGTCAGGGCTTTTTGCATGGCTTGAATCGCTTCTGGGCGTGCGGGTGTTGTGGCGCTATAGTCGAGGTAAATTTGCATGATAAATAACTAATTAATGAATGTTGACTGTTGACTCTTGACTGCTGACTGTTGTGAGTGGCTACCAATAACCAATAACCGATGACTAACTTCCTGGTTTACAGACGTTGTAGTCTTCGTGCGACAAAACTTTTTGGGGAATTAAGAAAGTGCCGCAATCTTCACAAAGCATTCTGTAGTTGCGAGTTACAGGAATACTGATTATCAAACGGTTATGACGCAGGCGTTTGCCGCCGAAATCTCTGTAATTCTTATTTTCGCCCAAAGCTGCTATAATTGCCCGGGCTTTAGTGACTACGTGGTCGGGCAGACCTCTGAGATCGATGATATCTCTAGCAAATGATGCTTCCCTCTCTTGTTTTTTGGTTTGTTTTTCTGCCAGCACTTCAACGTAATGCTGCTGCGCCACCAACTCTTGCGTGCAGCGATGGCACGCTTTACCATATCCTTTGTGACCGCACGGAAAAATTGTTTTTCTTTTAGCCATAAAGCAGCGGTATCGGGTTTGACCCACGCCCCTGAATGCTGCTACCCTACCAGTGATGCTTCCGGCATCGAGGCAGTTCTACAAGACGTAAAATCTATTCCCTTGCATAAATTTAATAGGTTGTAACTTTACTCGATCCAATAGCTTTGAACTGTGGTTCGGCTAATAACCTCTATTTTTTTAAAAATTTTGTGGCTGTATTGTATTATCATTTAGTCGGTTTCTGTTGTGCTGGGCTGGTGGCGCTCAATCTGGTGGGCTGCGGACAAACAAAGCAAGACGTGCAGAATTTACCTCTCAGCCTGGCTCCATTGCCTCAAGACCCCTTGTTGCAAGTATACTTCAATCAGTCGATCGCTTCGAGTTATACAGAGCCTTACCGCCAGCAAACTAGACCTGGAGATGATTTAGAAAAGTCGATCGCTGTTGCGATCGCCAGTGCTGGATCGACGGTAGATGTAGCGGTTCAGGAGTTTCGCTTGCCCAGTATTGCGAGGGTTTTGGCCGATCGACAGCGATCGGGAATTAAAGTGAGATTAATTGTCGAACATATCTATAGTCGCCCTTGGAGCGATTTTACAGCTCAGGAGTTAGCGAAATTACCGGAAAGAGAGCGCGATCGTTATACCGAATTTGTGCAACTTGCCGATCGCAATAAAGACGGTAAATTGAGTGCGGAGGAAATCAAGCAAAATGATGCTTTGGTAATTGTCAAGGATGCGGGTATTCCTGTAATTGACGATACTGCTGACGGCAGTAAAGGCAGCGATTTGATGCACCACAAATTTGTGGTGATTGACGGCAAAACCGTAATCGTTACTTCGGCTAATTTTACCACAAGCGATATACATGGCGATTTCAAGACACCATCAAGTCGCGGCAATGCGAACAATTTGGTGAAAATTGAAAATTCTCAAGTAGCGCAACTATTTACTCAAGAATTTAACATCATGTGGGGCGACGGGCCCAAGGGCAAACCGGACAGCAAGTTTGGCATCAAAAAGCCGTTTCGTCAAGTGCAAAAAGTAAGAGTAGGGAATTCGACAGTTGGGGTACAATTTTCGCCGACGGCTGCGACTTTGCCTTGGGAAAAAAGCGCCAACGGTTTGATAAATCGAACTTTGGGTAGTGCGAAAAAGTCGGTTGATTTGGCCCTGTTTGTATTTTCGGCTCAGCGGTTGTCAAATACTTTGGAAATTGAAGCTAGCCGGGGAGTTGCGGTGCGAGCTTTAATTGACTCTAATTTTATTTATCGCTCTTATAGTGAAGGGTTGGATATGATGGGGGCGACTTTGATGCAAGATTGCGGGTTAGAAACTGACAATCGCCCTTGGAGAAAGCCGCTGACTGCGGTGGGAGTGCCGCTTTTACCAATAGGCGATCGCCTGCACCACAAATTCGGCGTTGTGGACGGCAAAACGGTGCTTACAGGTTCTCACAACTGGAGTGAGGCTGCAAATCACGGGAATGACGAGACGCTGCTGGCGATCGAGAGTCCCGTAGTTGCAGCCCATTTTGAGCGGGAGTTCGATCGGCTTTACAAAGGTGCAACCTTGGGAATTCCCGCCCGAATCAAACAGAGAATTGATGCTAAGAAAAAACAGTGCGATTCACTACAAGCAGCATCAAAATCTGCGGCAGCCAAACCTCAAATTGCTGCTAAAAAGTTAGTTAATTTAAATACAGCCAGTCAGGAAGAATTAGAAACCTTGCCCGGGGTAGGCCCGAAGTTAGCCGAGAGAATTATTGCAGCGCGACAACAGCAACCTTTCACCTCTTTGGAGGATGTGGCACGGGTACAGGGAGTCGGGGACAAGATTTTAGATAGATGGCGCGATCGAGTAACTTGGTAGTTAAATTCGTATTCAGGACTTCATTCCTGGCTCTACAAAGTTCGCCGTCAGGACTTCTGTTTTTCCTTTCGCAACTCAGCATCAAGGACTCAAATCTTCACTAGAAAACTATGCGAGCGACTTTGACAACATATCTGCTCTCAAGTTAAAATAATAACTTGTTAACAAAAGGCTATCTATTTACATTAGAGGTAGAGAGATGAAACACGCCCTATTTGTTACGGGGAGACCAAAAATCAAATTTATAGCTATTTTGCTGGGGGCATTTTTTTTGACGCTAGCAGCTTTCACAGTCAGCGCTCAGCAGACTAACAACGCACAATTTAGGGTCAAAAACGAAAACAGTTTTAATATTAATTTGATTCAATTTAAGCGCGTTGAATATGTAGGTACTTGTGCCGGTACTGCGATCACGCCTGATTCGCAAAGCGCTCGATTTATCTCCAGCAAAACTCCTCCCGGCCCTAACAGAAGGGTGATAATTAAAAATGTGACTGATGGCATGGAAAGTAACCCCTATCCCTACACAGACAGAAGTTACAATAAAGGTGAGTTCTCGGAGGATTTTGGATTTAAGTTGGGTAACAGTCACAAAACAAGAACTTTTTCGGTTTTAGAGGGAGAAAATAACTTTCTCTATGAAATCAAAGAAAATGACCAAGTTATAGAACAAGGTTCGCTTACGGCTCAAGTTTCTATACAAAACTTAGGTACTTTTCCCCGTCAGCAAATTTGTGAAAATAAGGTAGAATGTCGAAATAGTTATGATTGTCGCGACCGTAAAGGCAGAAAAAGAAGTTGCAAACGAGAGTGTTTTCCTGTTCAACAGTGTCGCTGTCCGTAATCACTTTCTGCCCTAAAATTATTTTTTTAATTAACAGCAGAAGACAAAGAGGAATAGCAAACCAGAAACAAGATAAGTTATTTTCCAGGGAAGAGCGGCAACCACGGGGGATTGCCCCTCCAAAAAAATTGTTAGTTCAAGTAATGGGGTGAAAGTAAAATGCCGCTCCTAACACGATATATGTTGCTAAAAGCAGCACTCCTTCAAGCCAATTAGAGCGCCCGTCGATACTGATTAGATTGGCAATTGTCACTGCGATGGCAACTGCAACTACTTCAAAGGGATTGAAGTTTAAATCCATCGGCTGATGAATCACTAATCCGATAATTACCAACACCGGCGCTACCAGCAAAGCAACTAGCAAACTCGAACCCATTGCGACAGAAACTGACAAATCCATATTGTTTTTCATCGCAACTCCTACCGCAGTTACATATTCGGCCGCGCCACCAACAATCGGCAATAGAATTACCCCTGTAAATAGCGGCGTCAATCCCAATCCTTTGGTAGTTTCTTCGACAACACCAACGAAAATTTCTGATTCAAAAGCAACGGCAACAGTTGAGGCAACTAGCACTCCTATCCACAGCCACAAATTCGGTTTGTGCGTAGTAGATTCCTCTTTGGCATTTTGAGGATTTTCTGACTCTAGTTCGAGTAACCCAACCTCGTAAAGATAGCTGTGAGTTTTTAATGAAAATAGGAGAGTTAGAGCGTAAACTGCAATTAGGACGATCGCAGTTATTAAGGAAAGATTCTGAATGGCTGCAGGTTCGACTCCATTGGAGGTGTAAATTACCATTGTCGGCAGCAGAATTGCAATCACTGCTAGAGTCATTGTGGAACCGTTCACCCGCGCGATTATTGGTTTAAATTCTTGTTCTTTGTAACGGATTCCTCCTAGCAGCATGGAAAATCCCATGACTAAGAGCAAGTTGCTGATAATTGTACCGGTTATGCTGGCTTTTACAATGTCAATTAAGCCAGCTTTCAGGGCAACTATTGCAATAATTAATTCCGTAGCATTGCCGAAGACGGCATTTAATAAGCCGCCTATGGAGGGGCCTGTAACGATCGCCACTTCTTCTGTTGCTGTACTCAACCAAATCGCCAGAGGTATAATGCCTAAAGCGGATGTGATGAAAACTGCCAGGGAACCCCAGTGCAAATACTCAGCGGCGATGGAAATGGGGATAAAAATTAACAGCGCTATGGAAAGAATCTTTTTGATTGACATAGGAACTCGGATGGTGTATTGAAGAGTGAGGTTTAGCTGTCGCGGCGCTCGTCAAGTTGATTTTACATGATTCAACTATCCTCTGACTCACCCAAATACGGATACAAGCCCCGGACTTAAGTTGTGGAGAGCAATCATGGTTTAGAAAAAAGTTTTAGCCCCCCGCAAACGGCTGTGGAGTTAATCTAAAATCTAAAATTTGAACGAGACTGACTGTTGTCTATCTGAGAAAAAGTGCGCCGTCATTCCGAATCCTTAAAGATGTTTTATCCAACCCTAAATCATTTGTCTCGTCTAATCTTACCTCTAGAGTTCCTTCGCCACCAGGTTTCAAACTGGGTTTCAATAATGCGCCATCTAGCCGCCTAAATACAATTGAGGCCGGTAGTGTCAATGCTGGCAGCGCGACTGTTGAATTTTCCGCTAAACTCTGGCGGTTAGTCTGTCCAACCACGTAAAAAAATAGTCGATCGTTGGTTTTATTCATTAATCTAACATTGACTTTGCCATTAACTGGAACTATCTTCCCGTCAGGAACTCTTTCTGGTTCGTTAGTTGGGGATATTTCGCTAGCAAAACTCGCATACTGGGTTAAAGGCAAAAAGCTGTTGCCTGCTACGGCTAAGCTGACAGCCACTAGACTTGGCAGCCAGGTTTTATCGATCGGTAACTTGCACATTTTTTTTATTGACTTTGCCGCGAAAAATTCTAATAAGCGATTTTACCTTATCCTGCTATTTTCTGACAAGTCGCCTAGGAAGTAAATTCGAGCTTTTTATAGCTGACACATTAGCGGTAAAGATGGAATTTGAATATAGCAATTCCATTTGAGATGTAAATATGGATTTCTCTGGTAAAATAGGAAAGTTTGATAATAAATGAAAGGGA
>NZ_JAUBRO010000080.1:0-19640 GCF_036701945.1 Microcoleus sp. MON1_C1
CGATCGCGTTTGAGCCAGTCGTCGAGGACATCAAATATGCCTCTTTCGGTCTGGGCGCGTCCGACTGCGATTGTCATAAAAAAAACTGGGTAAGTGGGAAACGAGCGTGTCTTCCGACCTGAGAGGAAAACAACGCGGCGATTTCAATCGCCTTGAATCTTTCCCCTTTCGGGGTTGGAGGGGTATGGTTGCCCCTCCGATGAGGTATGGTTGCCTCAGTCTCCCTTGCGGGGTAATGTTCGCCTCGACCTGGTTATAAAGGCTTGTTAGACCTGCGACAGTGTTTCAGTGACTTTAAAACTGTTTAATCGCAGGTGACCGAGCGGAAAACTGGCGTCGCATTCGCCGGTGTCGTGACCTAAATAACGTCTCCTCTTGCGAGGGGTCTGGTCAGAACAGCTTGCAATTTCTTACAAGCTCAGTGGCCTTAGCCCTTAGTTCCTGACTGCGGTAAAATCCTTTTGCTTGTTAAAAAACTAAGGTTTCTAATTAAACTTAACATAAGTATATATTAGAAGTTCAGAATTTTTCAACATAATTAGCAGGAGTTGTTACACAATGCCGATCGGTCGATCGCGATCTCGTCAGCGAAGTGTGACGCTCGGTGGGCTAATTGAATTAAGATTTGGCTTTAAGGCTGTTTAATTTTATGACTGCAAAAACAACGACCTCGATCGATTCTGTCCTGCGCTACCCGGTTTTGGGCTCCCGCCGCTTCAGCAATTACTGGTGGGCGACGGTGGTCAGCATTGGAGGGACTGGTTTCCTGCTGTCGGGCATTTCCAGCTACTTGCACGTTAACCTCCTGCCTTTTGCTGACCCGACTCACCTTGTTTTCATCCCCCAAGGCATTGCGATGGGTTTCTACGGTGTCTGTGGCGTGCTGTTGGCGCTCTACCTGTGGCTGACTATTCTCTGGGATGTCGGTGGCGGTTACAGCGAGTTCGATCGGCAAACTGGCAACATTCGGATCTTTCGCTGGGGTTTTCCCGGCAAAAACCGCAAGCTTGATTTTACTTGCAAGACATCGGACGTGCAATCTGTGCGGGTAGACATTAAAGAAGGTCTCAGTCCCCGCCGCAGTATTTATCTTAAGCTCAAAGACCGCCGTCAGTTTCCCCTGACTAGAGTCGGACAGCCGATTGCTTTGTCGGAAGTGGAAAATCAAGCAGCCGAATTGGCTCGATTTTTGCAAGTTCCCCTAGAAGGACTTTAGGGATTTTCGATTTGCGATTTTAGATTTTAGATTGGTAATGTCTCGTAGGGTGCGCCGGGCCGCGCACTTTACCTACCTGGTAAGTGAAAAAGATCGATCTGCGAGTAAGCCCGTTACCAATTTTTGAATCTATCAATTAACAATACTTCGGATAGTTTTTGATGGCCAACCGTAGAATAAGGGTTTCAAGGCTCCAATGCCTGTTCGCTACCAAAGCAAAATCGCGGGTTTCAGACTAGGAACTAAAAACAGTTCGGACTATTGAATTAAAATCTTTAGTTGCAAAGTCCGTAATTGACTCAAAGTGAAAATACAAATGCAAATGCAAATCAAAATTCAGCGGTGGTTGTTCTCACTTTTAATAATTGGCGCGTTGTTTGTCGGAGGATGCGGTAGTTCCCCTGTGGCAGACTCGACTGCGACATCGAATCCGGCGTCGGGTGAAAATATTTCTTTGTCTCCGTCTCCTTCTCCTGCTGCTGTAGCGGCGAGTTCACAATTTAGCAATTTGCCACGATTGGAAGGAAAAGCAACGGTGGTGATGACGGTTAAAGGTGCTCCAATTACGATCGAACTCGACGGCACAAATGCGCCAATTACTGCGGGCAATTTTGTCGATTTGGTTCAGAAAGGAGTTTACGACGGATTGGTATTTCACCGAGTGGTGCGGGAACCTCAGCCTTTTGTAGTTCAGGGCGGCGACCCTCAGGGTAAAGACCCTAAATTCCCTACAGCCCGACTGGGAACTGGCGGTTTTATTGACCCGAAAACTACTACCGAACGCAGGATTCCTCTGGAAATTAAAGCTAAAGGTGCTGCCAATCCGACTTACAGCCAAACGTTAGAAGAAGCTGGGGTTAAGGAGAAACCCGTGTTGGTGCACAGTCGCGGGGCTGTTGCTATGGCTCGATCGCAGAGTCCTGATTCGGCTTCTTCTCAGTTTTACTTTACTTTGACCGATGTACCGTTTTTGGACGGTAGCTATGCGGTTTTTGGGTACGTGAAACAAGGCATGGATGTGATTGATAAGATTGAAGCGGGCGATCGCATTGAGAAGGCTACTGTTACTCAGGGTTTGGAAAATTTTAAGCCTGTTCAGTAGTCAGTCGTCAGTCGTCACTCGTCATATCAATTCCGGTTGCACGATCGAAATGATTGTTGACTGTTGACGGTTGACTCGATTTTATTATTCCGATGCAACCGGGAACGATATCAGTCGTTGGTCGTTGGTTAGTAGTTAATAATTAGTTCCAATCATAAATAACTAATGACTAACGACTAATGACTAATGACTAAAAATTTGGGAATCTGAGGGCAGATGTGGATGTTGTTGTTACGGGAATTGGCCTGGTTTCTGCTTTAGGCACTCTGGATGGTAGCTGGAAAAGATTGTTGTCTGGGGAATCAGGAATTCGGCAACATCAACCTTTTATAGAACTTGAACGGCGACCTTTGGCTTTAATTGGCACAAAACCTGTCGATTTAATAACTTTAATTCGGCAGGTTTTAACAGATGCTGTGCAAGATGCTAATTTGACTTTGCCTTTGCCCGATTGCGGAATTGTGATCGGTTCTAGCCGAGGCTTCCAGGCAAATTTGGAACTGTTGGCAAGCGAAGGAAGAGGGAAGAAGGAAGAGGGAAGAAGGAAGAGGGAAGAAGGAAGAGGGAAGAGGGAAGAGGGAAGAGGGAAGAAGGAAGAGGATAGAGAATTCTCAATTACCGATTCGCAATGCCCAATGCCCAATGCCCAATGCCCAATGCCCAATTCTCAATTTGTGAATTTTTTGCCTCACATGGGGGCGATCGCAGCGGCGAGGGCAATTGGTTCGACGGGGCCGGTACTGGCGCCGATGGCTGCTTGTGCGACGGGTATTTGGTCGATCGCCCGCGCTGTTGATTTAATCCGCACCGGTGAGTGTCAGCGGGCGATCGCAGGTGCTGTTGAAGCGCCTATCACACCGCTGACTCTGGCTGGATTTAGCCGGATGGGTGCTTTGGCAAACAATGGATGCTATCCCTTTGATGAAAATCGGGAAGGCTTTGTTCTCGGTGAAGGCGGGGCTTTATTTGTATTAGAATCTGCCGAGTTGGCAAGGCGTCGTGGTGCTAAAATTTACGGTCAAATTTCCGGTTTTGGCTTGACAAATGATGCTTGCCATGCTAATGCGCCGGAGCTGGGGGGGAAAAGTGCGATCGCGGCGGTAAATCAATGTTTGAAACGCAGCAATTTAGCGGCGGTTGATATAGATTTTATTCACGCTCACGGTACTGCAACTGAGTTAAATGACCGACACGAAGCACTGTTAATTGAGAAGTTATTTCACCGAGGAGTTGCTGTTAGTTCGACTAAGGGGGCTACGGGTCATACTTTGGGAGCTTCCGGAGCTTTGGGCGCGGCTTTTTGTTTGATGAGCCTTAAATATCAGATGTTGCCGCCTTGCGTTGGAATGAAAAAACCGGGGTTTGAATTAGATTTTGTTCGGTGTGCGCGATCGGCTATTGTCAGAAATGCGGTTTGTTTAAGTTTTGGCTTTGGCGGGCAGAATGCTGCGATCGTTTTATCCGGTGAGCGTTAATTTTTGTAAACTCGGTCGATCGACATTTAAATTACACGATCTCTCTACAGTTAAAATCTTCTGAGGTGGCCGGAGAACCCCCCGCACATCCAATTTAAATCTCAAAAATAGTACAATACTTATGTATTTTAGTCAATTAACTGAGGATTTTGGTGAGATTGCTGGTGCTGCTATGCTAGTCTGGCTCTGCATCCCGACGCTGATGCTTGTGTCAAAGCCTAGGAGGCTCGAAAAGAGAGGCAGATTAAAGCAGTATTGTATTTTATTAACGCACTGATGGCGATCGGCGAAAATAGAAAAAAGAAACTGTTTAAATTAAGCCTCAGGTATTTTCACATGGATCTGGCCTCTCATCGATTTATGTCTTATTTTGAACCCGAGCAAGCTGCTCACCTTTACCAAATAGCTGTTTTGGAGAGTTTTGCTCAGGAAACGCTGGTTTTTGAAGAAGGAGAAACAGCGGATTTTTTATATCTAGTTTTAGAAGGTAAAGTCGAGTTTAGCAAGCGTCTTGAAAATCATAAATATCAAACTGTTGCTGTGGCTAAGCCAGACGATTATTTTGGCGAACTCGGAGTTTTAGACGGAGAACCTCGCAGTGCTAGAGCAGTGGCAGTTGCAGGCTCGACTTTGGCCAAAATAGCCCGTGAAGAACTAATAGCAACTCTCCAGTTTGCTAAAGGCAGTTCGGTACTGCAAATGTTTAGTTTCATTACTAAAAATTTACGAGAAACCACGGATCACTATGTTAGCCAGTTGGTACACAAACAAAAAATGGTATTGGTAGGAGAAATGGTGAGTACAATTATTCACGATTTCAAAAGTCCTTTTACCGGAATCAAACTCTCCATTGAAATGCTCAAAGAAATGCACGAAGATGAGGAAACTCAGGAGTGGTGCGAACTTATTCAATTGCAGGTTCAGCGAATGTTGGGGATGGCTGAAGAAGTGTTAGAATTTTCGCGCGGTAATTCTGTCTTAAATAAAAAACCAGTTAATCTAATTCAAACGTTGCAGCATTTTGAAAAGTTGAACAGAGTTTATTGTGAAGCAGCCAACGTAGATTTGATAGTACGGGTGACAGAAGTCATAGTGGAAGCGGACGAAAATAAGATTTTGCGTGTTTTACAAAATTTAGTTGGGAATGCTGTTGAGGCTTTTGGCGGAAGAGGGGGGCGAGTAGAGATTATTGTGACACAAAGTGAGGAGTGGGCCGAAATTAGCATTTACGATAACGGGCCAGGCATTCCACCGACAATTAAGGAAAAGTTATTTGAACCGTTTGTGACTTATGGCAAGCGGACTGGTACTGGGTTGGGAACGGCGATTGTTAAGTCGATAGTTGAGGCTCACAAAGGGAAAATTACTTATGAGTCAGAGGACGGAAAAGGCACAACTTTTTACATCCGCTTGCCGAAAAGCATGGCTTTAGCCGATTAAAATTAAGTAGGGAGGAAGATATATACTTAGGACTTTCTCACTAAGCCTCAGAGACTTGGTTGATGAGTAGATATCTTGTTATTAAACAATATTTTTATGAGAAACCGAGTTTAAGAACCTAATTCCTAATACTGTGTAGCGATTTGCAGAATCAAGTAGAATTGAATTAACGAACCGCTAAAAATCTGATGCCAGTTACTATTCAAACCTTACCCACAGAAGTTATCAATTTAATTGCCGCCGGCGAAGTGATTGACTCGATCGCCGCAGCGGTACGAGAATTAGTTGAAAATTCTCTGGATGCTGGCGCAACTCGCATCGTTGTTTCTGTGTGGCCGGAACAGTGGCGGGTGCAAGTTGCAGATAATGGTACGGGAATGGATCTGGAAAATTTGCGGCAGGCGGCTTCGCCTCACAGTACGAGCAAAATTACCACTGAAGCAGACCTTTACAAAATTGATACTTTGGGATTTCGTGGGGAAGCTTTGCACAGTTTAGCTCAGTTGGGGTGTTTGGAGGTTTTGAGCCGATCGAATGATTTGGGATTGGGGGATTTTTCGGAAAATCGAGAGTCGGCGCAAACCCCCGCCAAATCTTCCTTTAACAAGGGGGGAGTTGAAAATGCTCGATCGGGCTGGCGGGTGGTTTACAATAACGCAGGCGTTGCTGTGGAGGTGGAAACAGCGGCCATCGCTCCGGGTACGGTGGTGACTGTTGATAATTTGTTTGGCAATTGGCCTGTGCGCCGCAGTTTTTTGTCGCCGGCACAGCAAATGCGATCGATCCAATTAACTCTTCAGCAAATTGCTATTTGTCACCCGCACGTTAATTGGCAGTTGCGTCAAGGAAATACGCCTTGTTTGCACGTAACTCCTGGTAGCACAGCGGAACAACTTTTACCTCAATTCGTGCGCGGTGTGCGAGCGAGCGATTTGCAGTATTTAAAGTTAGATTTGCCGACGAGTCCTCAAAATCAGAAAGCAGCAAATTTATTGATAGAAACTCAACTTGTTGGAGCTACAGTTAAGCCTAATTACCAATTACCAGTTGCCAGTTCCCATTTCCAAATGCCCAATTCCCAGCGTTTGGAGTTAGTAATTGGTTTGCCCGATCGGTGTCACCGCAGGCGGCCGGATTGGGTGAAAGTTGGGGTAAATCGGCGAGTTGTGCGATCGCCCGAATTAGAGCAAACTATTCTCAGCGCCTTTGCCCGCACTTGTCCGCGCGATCGCTATCCCGTGTGTTTTGTCCACCTGCAAATCTCCCCTTCGGAAATCGACTGGAACCGCCACCCGGCTAAGGTGGAAATTTATCTGCACGATCCGAGTTTTTGGCAAGCACAAGTTAGCGCAGCAATTGCTCGTGCTTTGCATTTGAACGATGAAGTTTTGCCGCCTGCCCCAATTCCCGATCGAGTGGGAAAATTGCTGAAGGCATCGGAACAAAAAAGTGCTTACAGTGTCGGGATTTCGGCTAGGCAGAATGATGCAGGTGGCGAACAGGAAAAAGCTAATAAAATAGGATTGATGGAATTGAGGGCGATCGCTCAAGTTCACAATACTTACATTGTTGCCGAACATTCCAGCGGAATGTGGTTGGTGGAACAACACATTGCTCACGAGCGCGTTTTATACGAGCAATTGTGCGCGGCTTGGCAGTTAAAATGTCTAGAAAAACCAGTGATTCTCAGTCAATTATCGGCGCTGCAAATTGAGAATTTATCCCGCTTGGGTTTGGAAGTAGAAAGTTTTGGCGAACAGCTATGGGCTGCCCGCGAAGTTCCTGAATTGTTAGCCGATCGAGATGACTGTGCGGATGCGCTTTTTGAACTCAGTAAAGTCGCAGATTTACAAGCGGCTCAAGTTGCGACTGCTTGCCGTAGCGCTATGCGAAACGGTACTCCTTTGAGTCTTTCCCAAATGCAAAATTTGTTGGATGAATGGCAGCAAACTCGCAATCCGCGCACTTGTCCTCACGGCCGCCCTATCTATTTTGCTTTGGAAGAATCGACTCTGGCTCGGATTTTCCGCCGCAGTTGGGTGATTGGTAAAAGTCACGGGATTTGAAAGTAGATTTGACATCCGAGGGCGTTCACCTCAATCTGGCTCGATTTTAAAAAAATCGTGAAGCTTTATTAAAAATAGTGGCGGATTTAGATGAAAAAACTTAGAATATATTACAATTTAAATAATGCACTGTTTTTAATATGTTTTGGGCAACGGACCAGATGGCTGTTTCACAATAAGAAGTACCTGTTTTACAATAAAAAAGGTTAATTATACTACAAAAAATGCCTGTTTCCCAGAAGAATCTTTGTTGTGGAACAGGCATCTTGCCTGTTCATGGTGTTGGTACAAAAAGTAAATTAAAAATAAATCAATAATAAATATGGATTTTCCGATCGCCCGACAACTCTTTTATCGAGAAATAAACCAGCCTGATGGCTCGATCGACTTGGCGAAAGCTGCTCTTTATATGGCTTTGGAAGAATACCCAAATTTAGAGCCAGAGGAGTATCTCAACGCTCTCGACACGATCGCAGATGAAGTGCGCTCACGCCTGCCGGCACAGAATTATCCGCTGCGGATTATTCAAACTATTAACGGCTATTTATACGGGGAATTGCAGTTTGCGGGCAATGATGTTGATTATTACGACCCCCGCAATAGCTTTTTGAATGAAGTGATCGATCGGCGTACTGGCATTCCGATATCTTTATCTTTGGTTTATTTGGAGGTTGCTCAGCGCATTGATTTTCCGATGGTGGGAATTGGGATGCCGGGACATTTTTTAATTAGACCGGATTTTGAAGATGCTGGTATTTTTGTTGATGCGTTTAACGGCGGCGAAATCCTGTTTCCTGAAGATTGTCAAGCCAGACTTTCTCAAATTTACGGTCAACCTATGGAGTTGCAGCCGACTTTTCTAGCTCCAGTAAGTCGCCGACATTTTTTGGGGCGAATGCTGGGAAATCTGAAGGCGATTTACTTGCAACAGGGAGATGCTGTGAGGGTACTCTTGGCGATAGAACGGATTTTGCTGCTGTTTCCCGATGCGCTGGGGGAACGGCGCGATCGCGGAATTCTCTATTATCAACTGGGACGCTTCGTGGAAGCGCGCCACGATTTGGAACTATACCTGAGAAATGCTCCGAATGCTCCTGATGCTGCTAGAATTCGCCAATTGGTCGATCGGCTCGATCGGGATATGTGAACTTAAATTTGGTATCGATCGCAGACTATAAGACATATTCAAGTGACACTCAATACACTGCTGCCCGACCACCAAATTTCGCTTTTATCATTTTTGCAAAGGTATGTAAAATTATTAAAAAAATAATTATAACATATTAATTGTCAATTAACACCTATCTTTTGATAGGTTGAATTTGCTTGACTTGACTGTAAAATTATAGGTCATTTACGGAAATCCCGAGTCTACTTTCCCGACTGGTACCCGCACAGATACCTGTACTCATACCCGCACAGACGAGCGATCGAAAAAGTATTTTGAAGTAAAGAGGCACAAACTCATGAACTTTCAGTTTCAACAAGGTTATCTCAACGGAATGCAACCGCTCTCAGCCCATTTAACCAAAAGAATGTCAAAGTCTTTATCATTAGGTTTGGCTCTTTTACTGGGAACAAGTGCAGTATTCCTAAGCAGCGACAAAGCCTTTGCATTAGACAATCTTACCGTAAAATACGGTGCTGTAGACGTAACATTACCGATGAGCGACTTGCAAAGCTTTGCACAAACTGGCAAAGCATCATCTCAACTGCAAAGCGTTCTGAGTCTTGCGAAACAAACTCCCGAGTCGGTGCGCGAAATATTAACGCGAGAAGTGCCTTTAGATTCCCAATTAGTAGCGCGGCTGGCAACTACTTATTTTGGGGAAATTGTTTTCAAACAATTGGGCGAGGTTGCTTATGCGCCGACTGCTCGGCTTCAAAGCGTGCCCGCACTGCGCGATGCTTTAGTCGCAGCTTCCAAAGATGGCAAAATATCGCTGATTGAAGTGATGCAAAATTACAGCCCTGCGGCTTTAGAAGTTGACGGCAATCAAGCTATTGCTATCTACGAGCGAGTGATTAAAGACGTGCAAGATTTGCAAGCTTTGTATCAGAATTCCCCGGCTTTGCAAAATACCGCCGGCCAAGCGGTGAATTCTGCCAGACAAATGATTTGTCAGCCCAGTCCATCAGGAAGTGTGAAGTAAATAACTGAAATTCCAGGGAATTGGAAATTTGGAATTGGGAATTGGGAATTGGAAATTGGTGCTTTTTTTCCTATTAGCTCTTAGTTTTCAGCTATTACCAATTACCAATACTTCGGCTACGCGAGCGAACAAGTTCCCAATTACCCCTTCTCCATTACCCCTTACCCATTTTTTGAGATAGTTGCTCCGCTACCCGCTTGAGTCGGCGGAGTTGGTCTTTCATATCTTTCTGCGTCCAAGGGGCTGCAAAGCGATTGAAACCAAATCTAATTAAACGATTGGGAATTTGAAATTCAAAGCGGTTAATCAAGAGAGTTCCTTGGATTTGGGGCTGGCATTCCCAGCGATCGCATCCTTTGAAAAATCCGTCAAACCCCCACACAATTAAACCGGGTTGTCGCTCCAACACAACACTCTCTAAAGTGGGTTGCAAAACGGGAATTTTTATGATAAATAAGCTGCGACTTCCTACAGCCGTATCCCATTCGCCCTCGGGTTCGCAGCGTAGCAGGGGATTAAGCCACTTGTGCATCAAAGTTCGATCGACTATACAGCGCTCCACCAGAGTAGCAGCAGCCTGAATTTCAATGGATTGCTCGAAAACTTGACGAATTGACATGAGAACCTGCAACAACGAGGGTATTACAAAACTTTGCTTACTTTATAGTCCTTTATCTACTTGTACCGTCAATTTTTCCAGAAATTAAAAGATTGACACACTCATAAAGACAGTGTATCATCTTGAATTAAAGTATATATACCGATTATGCAGTTAGTCGAAAGGCACGTCATTAAACCAAATCATAGGTTTTATCGAGAAGCCGATCGACTGTCTTGGCTGTGCAAAAATCTTTACAATAGCGCTAACTACATCTACCGTCAAAACTTTTTCGCCAGCCAACAAACAAACGCTCTGGCTGTTTATCACACGCTCAAAACAAGTCCTGATTACAAAGCACTGCCGGCAAAGGTAGCACAAAGCACGCTCGGCTTAGTGCTCAAAGCATGGACTAGCTATTATCTGGCGGTGCGGAACTATCAGGAAGACCCAACTAAATTTAAAGCCGCCCCGAAAATCCCTCATTATAAAGGTTCAAGAGAGCGAAAAAGAGAGGACGGGCGCTATGTAGTTGTATTTAATTGTCAAGCTGTCAGCAAAAGAGCCTTAAAAAAAGGATATGCTCGTCCCTCTGGGACAAATATTTGGTTGCCCTCAAAAGTCACCTCGATTCTGGAAATCCGGATTGTTCCCAAAGTAGGTTGTTATGTTGTCGAGGTGCTCTATGAAAAGTTAGAACAGCCTTTACAAGTTAATCAGAGAGTAGCTGCCATAGATTTAGGATTAAACAATCTGGCAACATTAACCTACAATGTTCCTGGGTTAGTACCGACAATCTTCGACGGACGGGGTGTTAAGTCAACCAACCAATACTGCAATCAAGTTTCATCGGCCTTGAAATCCTTGCTGCCTGCAGCCCAAAAAACCAGTAAAAAACTCGCCAAATTGTGGCACAAGCGTAACTGTAAAGTGGATTACTACTTCCACACGACGAGCTCCGCAATTATTAAAGAACTCGTCAATCATCAAATTGGCTTGCTGGTTATAGGCTGGAACCAGGATTTCAAAGATGGGATTAAGACTGGCAAGGTTAATAATCAAAATTTTGCCTGTATTCCCCATCCCCGATTCGTGCAAATGTTGCAGTACAAAGGACAGATTGCGGGAATTAAAGTTGTGTTAGTAGAGGAGAATTACACATCCCAATGTTCAGCCTTGGATAGGGAACCAATTCAACAACATTCCGACTACATTGGCAGTAGGGTAAAAAGAGGATTGTTCAGAACCCAAACTGGACGCTTCATAAATGCCGATGTAAACGGTTCTTTGAATATTGGCCGAAAAGCAGTCGGAGATGGGTTTATCCCTAATTCGATAGAGGGTTTTGTAGTTAACCCAGTACGATTAAAAGCGTACAAACATTAAATTTAGGCAATGTCTAGATTTTGTGGAACTATTATTAAAGTTTCGTCTTCTCCATGTCAAATCTGACGTTAACCTGAGAAAAAAATGAATGAAACTTGGCAAGAGATAACTCAACCGATATCGGGGCCAATAGCGGCTTTGTCCGATCGCATTTTGGCACAGGCCCAACCCGGGAATGCCCTGACAGATGCAGAACGCGGAATTAACAATTTCCTTCAGGGCTCAAACATTGAAAATCTCCTTTGGGCCGTCGGTATCCTGCTAATTGGCTTGATAGTATCAGCCCTCGTCTCATCTGTAGTCGGGGGATTGCTCAAGAAGACTACGCTCGACAATCGGCTGGCGGCTTGGATTACCGGCCGACCGGAAGGAGCTGGAGCCCCGCAAGTGGAAAAATGGATTTCCACAGCGGTGTTCTGGATCATTTTTATCTTTTTCCTAATTGCCTTTTTCAACCGCCTGAATCTAACGGCTGTCTCCCAACCCCTCAATACTTTTCTCAATCAAATTACCGGTTTCTTGCCGAAGTTAGCCGGCGCGCTAATTTGGTTGGGGATTGCTTGGGTGTTGGCAACTGTAGCCAAAATGGCCGTATCGCGGGCGATGCGGACTTTTAGCGTGGACGAGCGCTTGAATCAGGAGGTGGGCGCAGCGCCCACTGAGCGCCCTTTGCTGCTGAGCGATACTGTGGCGAATGCGCTGTACTGGTTCATTTTTCTGCTGTTTTTGCCGCTGATTCTCGACTCGCTGGAAATGCAGCAGGCTCTGCTGCCAGTTAATAATTTACTCAACCAAATTCTGGCGGCAATTCCGAAAATCCTCGAAGCTGTGCTGATTGGGTTTGTGGGCTGGCTGCTGGCTATGGTGGTGCGGCGGATTGTCACGAATCTGTTGGCTGCTGCTGGGGCGGACGGTTTGGGCGCTCGGTTTGGAATTTCGCGGACTTCGGGCGGACAATCCCTGTCGTGGATTGTCGGGACGATAGTCTATGTTTTGATTTTGATTCCAACGGCGATCGCAGCTCTGAACGCTTTGGACATTCAGGCGATTTCGCAGCCGGCAATCGCGATGCTCAACACGATTTTGGGCACGCTTCCCAACATTTTTACAGCAGCCCTAATTCTGGCGGTTGCTTACATTTTGGGCCGCTGGATCAGCGATTTGGTGACTAATATCCTGACGGGAATTGGCTTCAACAATGTCTTTTCTTGGTTGGGAGTGCAGCCACCGAAACAGTCGCTGAGGCTACCGCCGAGTTCGATCGATCCCGACGCAACGATTCTTCAGGAACCGGAACTTCCGGCTCGCACGCCTTCGGAATTTGTCGGCATTGTGGTACAGGTGGGCATCATGCTGTTTGCTGTGGTGGCGGCTACCGACGTGCTCGGGATTCCAGCGCTGACGGCGATTGTTAGCGGTATTGTCCTGGTTGCAGGTCGGGTGCTGGCCGGTTTGGTGGTATTTGCGATCGGCTTGTATTTGGCGAATCTGGCGTTTAGTTTGATTGCCAGTTCTGGAACTCGCCAAGCGCGGCTTTTGGGTCAAACGGCTCGGATCGCGATTATTGCCTTTGTTTCGGCCTTGGCGCTGCAACAGATGGGCATTGGCAGCGATATTGTGAATTTGGCTTTCGGGCTGCTGCTCGGGGCGATCGCAGTTGGTATTGCTCTAGCTTTTGGTTTGGGCGGGCGCGAGATTGCGGCCGACCAAATTCGCGAATGGTTAGCGTCGTTTAAACAAGATAAGACGCCGCGTTTGTAATTCTATAAAAAGGCGTTTGTCAAGTACAAACGCCTTTTTTTTATAATTATCGATCTTCAAAATTGATGGTGGGTCGAGCCCGACGGGCTTCATCCATAGACAGCAACTGGGTTTGGATCATTTTAGGCTTATACTCGCATCACAGTGACACAAGAGCGCTAGACCAAAACCTCAACACGCCCGCCATGCCCAAAATCTCGGAATGCAATGGCTGCACTTTGTACTCAAACAACCCTTCGATCATTGCACCGGCAAACTAACTGAGTATTTCGCGTTTCTCCATGTCAAGGTTGTGTTGAGCGATTGGTACGAGATGAAACCCAAAGTGCGAGCGTGATTTTGAGTGGGATGCACTCGGCGATCGAGATGGAAGATGGGGTGAGTCAAAATCCAGATGTCAACCGATTAGATAGATGCGTCGGAAGGGGGCGTAGCCATCGCTCCCAAGTACAGCTATTGACTCTTACACACTTTAGAGAAGCGCTTTAGACTCTTACTACTGGTTGAACTAACGACACATAGCCTCTTGGGCGATCGCGCTTTTAAGAGTAAGATTATGCGAGATCCCTCATACAGCGAGCGATGGCTATAGGAAAGCAGCGATAGCCGACAAATCACGTCCTTACGGTGCTACACATCACCCGCACCGTGCTTTTGGTACGGTTGGCAACACCAACCATACTTCTCCCGACGATCGCGCCGTTCAGGGTTCGCTCGGCAAGGTCATCATGGCGTTGCCACAGCATTTCGGTTTCTAGGAATAGCTTTGTACGGTTTTCTTCAATGCGAATTACTATGATTGTTTCGCACTAATTCTGGCAAATACGACTAACAAAGTGGGGTTTTCCTGACTGTTGCTCCCAGTTATAAAGCGGCATCATAATAACTGTAAGCAATGAGCTTCAACCCAAACTTTCCTTATAAAGCTTTACCAATATTTGAGGTGACAGATTATGTTGATGCGCTATTGGCAACCCTTCACGGAAATTGAAACGATCCGCGAGCAACTCGATAAAGTTTTTGACCAACGGGCAGCAACGAGAGATAACTCAGAAGCCGCTTGGATGCCAGCTCTGGAATTGGTTGATGCTGGGGACAACTTCGTATTAAAAGCGCAACTGCCTGGAATTGACCCCAAAGACATTGACGTTCAAGTCACTCGCGAAGCCATTTCTATTTCTGGCGAACGCCGCTACGAAAACACAGACGAAAAATCTGGCTACGTCCGCTCAGAATTCCGCTATGGCAAATTCCACCGGGTGCTTCCCTTACCCGCACACATCCAAAACGACTCTGTGCAAGCTGAATGCAAAGATGGCATTCTAACGCTAACCCTGCCCAAAGTGACTGAAGCCCGCAATAAAGTCGTCAAGATTAATTTGGCCGAAATTGCTGGAACTCCAGCGACTCCCGCTTTGGAACAGGCTAACCAATAACGAGCCGCTGTGCTTAATAGAGTGAGGCAAATTTTCCAAAATTGAGCCTGATTGGATTTACTTAACAACAACGGAACTGGAAAAGCTGATACCGGGAGCTACACTTGCTCCCGGTATTCTTTATTTGGGGAAGCTGAGCGAAAAGCTACCTACAACTGTCCTGAACCCGCAGTGAATTTAGTAACGCTTACAAGGCCCGCTTCCAGTAAATTCAGGAGAGCACGACGAGCAGAATACCCAATCGTGATCCCAGGGGCATTGAAATCCCTCAGTCCTCCGTTCCACCACTTCTGTGGCAAGTAAAGACGCTGGGATGTCTGTGGCGATGGTTGAGACTGGAGGCGATCGCGGTCATGAAAGAGCTCGTCACACCTATGAAAAGGTGGGCTTTGAGCTATTCCCAGTCGCCAGATACTTCAAGAAGCTCTAAGTGAAGATGTTAAGTCTCAAGGTTTACTTTGTTCTATAGCTAGTCAATCGCGATCGCCGAATCGACTCAGAAAAGCCATCTGTGGGACAATTGCAAACGTACTTAAGTTTGGGGAGCAACTGAATGCTATGGCTTGTTGTGCCCCTTGGGGTATTGATTGGAGTAGTCGGGCTGGGAGCAATTTATCAAGCACTTGCCACAAATCGCGATCGCCTTATGTTTCTGCCACCTGGAAAGGTAATTCAAATTGACGGCAAAAACTGGCACTATCAAGTTATGGGTGAAGGTCGCCCAACAGTCATTGTCGATAGTGGAAGCGGAGGTACTCACCTAGATTGGCAATTAGTGCAGCCCGAAGTTGCCAAATTCACAAGAATTTTGACCTACGATCGGGCAGGCTATGGCTGGAGTGATTTAAGTTCAGAACCACGCACGGCTGAGCAAGTTATTAGTGAGTTGCGGCAACTTTTGAGAGAGGTCGAAATTGAGCCACCTTATGTCTTGGTGGGGATGTCTTTAAGTGGTTTATTCAGTCGCTTATTTGCCTATCACTATCCAGAAGAAGTGGCTGGAATGGTTTTAGTGGATGTCGCTCATGAGAAAATGTACGACGAGACACCAGTCGAATGGGTTGAATTAAACAAACGACTTGAAGGACTGTTAACTTATGTAGTGC
Organism: Microcoleus sp. MON1_C1; assembly: GCF_036701945.1. NCBI lineage: Bacteria > Bacillati > Cyanobacteriota > Cyanophyceae > Oscillatoriales > Microcoleaceae > Microcoleus > Microcoleus sp. MON1_C1. The sequence goes on from NZ_JAUBRO010000080.1 coordinate 15,740, forward strand.
CGATTATGGGACGTATCGGTCTGCTTCGTTTGCTGGTCACTTTTGATTCTGTGCCTATGGCGGCTGGTTTATTCCAAAAATTTCCACCTTCAATGCGACCTCTTGCTAAAGCACTCTATTCTCAAACTCAGTTTGGGAAAACTTTTGCTCAGGAATCGGCGGCGGTATCAATCAGCATGAACCAGGTTAAACAGATACGTCAGACAAAGCCATTTCCTGATATTCCTCTCATTGTCTTGTCGGCTGGAAAGCCAGACTTCGACATAACACAAGATGTGCTTCAGAAACTGCAAGAATTACACGCAGATCTAGCCAATGAGTCGCCCCAAGGCGTTCACATTGTTGCTCATGAAACTGGACATGCAATCCAACTTGATAAACCAGAATTAGTCATTGATGCAATTCGTCAAGTTGTTGAAAAAGTGCGTTGCAGTAGTGAGTCCTAACAACCCTGCTGGAGCGGACTGCCGATAGATGCCGAGGAGTGTTGCCAAGGTTAATGGTAGCTGCTCAACAGGAACGTTAGCTGTCAACCTACTAGGACTGAGCTGCTGTCTGTTGTATCCAACTTAGCACTTCACTTAGTGGCAGAGGTTACTGGTTGAAGATTTTGATTTCGCGATCGCATTCTATCCTTCAACTTAATGCGATCGCCCGCTCTATTAGAAGAAACAGGTTTTAGGAGAGCTAAAGAGAGGCAAACAAGCTCCCAACTATAAGCCTGCTCAAAAAGCTTTAAGACGATTAATCGAATTGGCTACTACAACAACGACAGCAACAACCCCTTCCGAGTAATATATAGATAACTTCCCTTTCCCGTATATTACTTGAATAAGGACTTTTTGTGAGTGAAGTCAATGATTGTTGGATTCCCGGAAACGGCTCACCGGAGGCAGCTAATTGTGAAGTTTGCCAACAGTATCGATTGCTACTCAAAACCCGATTTCAAGATTTGAGCTAACGCATCCTTAGTCCCGATCGAGTTGAGTGCAGCGCTGTTGATAAACTTGAGCCACTTTATCTGTAGGATTGCGGCGCAGGCACTCAGCAAATAATCGCTCAGCATCTCTAAGCTTTTGCCCTTGGTAGAGTAACAAAGCTTCTTCAAATAGCGTTCTCGTGGCTACCTTGCCCTCATAAGTCTCAGGCGGATCGGCATCGAAAACTTCAAACATCGATACCGCTTTTGATTTTCCCTTAACTTTTACGCGATCGATAAAACGGATAGCATACTGGTTAGAATCTGGCAAAGACTGGAAAGTTTGGTGACTAATTAACATCGAAATCCCATATTGCTTAGTCAAGCTTTCTATCCGCGAGGCTAAATTCACTGCATCGCTAATCACCGTGCTATCCATCCGGTTTTTTCCCCCCACTGTACCGAGTATTAAAGAACCTGTATTGATGCCAATGCCAATCTTAATCGGCACGTATCCAGAAGCGGTGCGATGTTGATTATATTCAGTCAGATGATGCAGCATATCAATTCCTGCTTTCACTGCATTATCTGCCTCGCCACTAAATAGGGCCATAATTGCATCGCCAATATATTTATCAATAAATCCTTGATTGTCAGTAATAGCTGGCTCCATGTGAGACAAATAGGAATTAATAAATTTGAAATTGTCTTGAGGGTTCATACTTTCCGATAAAGTTGTGAAGTCGCGAATATCGGAAAATAGTACCGACATTACCTGTTGAACTTGGTCGCCTAATTTAACATCAAGAATGCTCTTTTTATCCAAAATCTGGAGGAATTGACCGGGGACAAAGCGCTCAAAAGCCTGATTGAGTTCGGTGAGATTATTGTAGAGACGGGCATTTTCAATGGAAATTGCTGCCTGAGAGGAAAGCAGATTTAAGAGTTCTACGCGATCGCGAGTAAAAGCCTCTGTGGTTAAATTATTTTCTAAATATATAATTCCTGCCAGTTTACCTTGATGTTGGAGAGGGAAGCACAAAATTGATTTAGGCTTATGTACTTTGATATAGGGGGAATGAGCAAATTTAGGGTCATTAGCAGCATCATTCAAGACTACACTTTTACAAGTGCGAGCGACATAGTTGATGATGGACACGGGTAGGGGTGCAACGCCTTGTGCCCCTACAGATTCAATGGGGGTTGATTGTAACACCGTAATGATATCAGAACTTACGGAACCTGACGCTTTAATCCGCAGTTTCCCCTCAGTTTCTAAAATCAAATAGCCACATTGCGCTCCAGCATTTTCAATGATAATTCTCATCAAGGAGGTGAGTAATTTATCCAATACAATTTCGCTAGAAATTGCTTGGGAGGCTTTCATGAAGGTAGCTAAATCTAAGGCTTCACCTGACTGACTACCACTTGTGGAGTTGGTAGTTGTCCTGTGCGTGGAATTAATGCTTTTGGTGGCCGATAATTTACGACGTAACTGCGGGTACTTGGCTTCTAAATCCTCCACTTTGCGTTGAGCACCCCAGCGTTGGTAGCCATAGTGAGCTTTTTTCATGTAGAGTTGAGCGATTTCCTCTTTGCCTTTACCTAACCAAAACTTAGCTGCTAGTTCCGACGCTAGAGCTTCGTTCTGCAAAAATTTATTTTCTCGGGCTGAGGAGATCGCTTGGTCATACAAATCCTGCGCTTCCAGAGTCTTGCCTGTAATTCGCGCCAACTCAGCTTCGATTAGCAGACGTTGATGAAGGTAGGTACTCGGAGAATGTTGACTCCAGAGTTTGAATTTCTCAAGATTGGATTTAATCTTCTCCACATACTGTGCCTGTTTTTCACCATCAGCATCGTCATACCCAACTGATAAGGCTAGACATTGATGAAAGTGGAAAGCCGGATTAATAAAAATCCCCGTTGCGCCTATCAAATATTTTTCGGCAGCGTTAGCATAGTCTATCGCTTTCTCAGAATCTGAATACCAGTTGGCTAAAGACAATTTACAGGCTATTTCTATAAATACCGTGAATAAATCATTTTTTTCAAGGCAAGACTTAATGATCTCCTTGGCATTCGGCCATAAGGATTCATCAAGAACACTCCAATCTTCAACGGGTTCAATCAAATTATAAATAGTCGCTTTAACCGCATAATAATATTGCACCATGTTTGGATCGACTTTTTTCAAACCGGGGATAATCTTATCAATTTTTTCTGATAATTCTTTTAACGAATCAGTCCCCCAAAAACACATGAACAAAAAGTTGATTGCACAATATCCTGCCCATTGATAGGCACCGTTTTCTACGCCGCTATAATAACCTCTCATTAAATGCTCTTTAGAGCGATCGAGAGGTTCAGTGTAATGGGAAACAAATCCTCCCCACATATTCAAAATTAATGCTTCATAACGCTTCATTTGATACTTGTCATCGTTCAATCTCAAGGCTAAATTTCCAAATTTATAGGCGGTTTCAAAATCTTGTGCTACAAAGGCCAGTGTTAACGAATAATAGATATATCCAACTGAAGAGTGGGGGCTGTTCCCATAGGTGAGCGATAGCTCAATCATTTTTATGCCTAGGATGAACAGCAATCTAGACCCTAAAAAGTAAGCTGGAGGTACACATTCTCTGAGGAGTACCATAGCAGCAAGTTTTTCAGGGTCTTGCATTTCAGGAAGGTCTATAAAATTTTCAATTTTCCGGGCAGCGATTGTCTCATTAGCCTGATTCACTTCGGCGATAAGTTCATCTTCTTCAGGAAAAGCTTTCAAATTGATTCCCAATAGTTCGAGGGTCTGTACTCCCAGATATAAGGAGGATTCCCAATCATTTTTCATTCGATATAACGTCACTTTATATTCATTGACTTTACATCGATCCAACAAATCATCGTATCGGCTCAATAAGTAGGGGGAGCAGTTATTCTAGTTGCCAAGACAAGCCCAAGGGATGAAGAGAAGATGTTTCG
>NZ_JAUBRO010000081.1:0-18847 GCF_036701945.1 Microcoleus sp. MON1_C1
TTCCCTTTCATTTATTATCAAACTTTCCTATTTTACCAGAGAAATCCATATTTACATCTCAAATGGAATTGCTATATGTGATTCAATTACAACTGCTATATCTCCCTTAATTTGTACTGAAACAGCTTGTAGAAACCGTACTAATCCTCCACAATTATTAACCCACTTTCTTAAAAATACCAAAGATTCAACTTATTACAGTGCTTACTTTCTTAAATTAAACTATGGCTGGCCTATTGGTGTTTCATATGTTATCAGGAATCATTTCTTCCATGATGGTGCTTTATGGGAGGGAAAAGATTTTTTTGCAGGTAAAAAGGTGGTAGATGGATTTGACATATCTCAACAAGGTTGGGATTTTCTAATGGGAGAAATGCAAAAAAAGCATAATTTAGATGGAAACCAACATCGTTTAAGTGCTTCATGGCCTTGGCATCGAAATAATCTGTTGAATCTGCTAGAACTTTGTAATGATGAAATTGATGAAGCTTTGAGTTGTTTGGTTGGGTGGTCTGTAGGGATGGCAACACTGCAAGCGCGTTATCTACTAGAGAGAGATCTTAGCGTAGTATCGCCGTCTTCCACATCTTTGTAACTCAACCTTGGCAATCAAGATATCAATCATTCTCATACCTTTCCCACGCGGAAAGTTTGAGTACAATCGCACCATAAACGTCTAAACTTCAAATTTTAATAAGAAAGAGTTAGAAAGATGATTGCACAGATGGAAATTGCTTGCGCCGTGCGATCGCCTCGACTTTCCCCTTGACCCCATCACTGCCACGTTAAGAAATCCCCCCGACCGATGCAGCAATGCAGTATTTGCGGCAAACTCTGTGGTATAGGGTCGAGTTTACCAAGATGAAGATAGAACGGCACGGGCAAGCCAAGATACTCACGCAACAGGAAATCGAGCTTTTGTTCAACAAAGGTTTGCTTTCCTCACGCGATCGCACCCTCTTCGGAGTTTGTCTCTACACGGCTTGTCGGATTGCCGAAGCTTGTTCCCTGGAAGTCATCGATATTTACACTGCCAGAGGTACAGTCCGACCTACAATCAACTTCCGCAAGGGCAACACCAAAGGCCAACTCCAAACCAGGACGATTCCTGTCATTGAAGATTTGCGAAGTCTCCTGACATCTTGGAAACCCAACGCGGGTCAGATTTACTTATTCCCCGGCCGCCACCCGAACCATCATTGGAAGCATCTGCACACCAACTCAGCGGATCAGATTTTGAGAGAAGCGTTCGATCGGGTTGGCATCGAGGGAGCCTCCACCCACAGCTTCCGTCGCACCGCCCTGACTCAGATGAGCAACGCCGGAATTCCGCTGCGGATTATTCAAGAAATCAGCGGTCACAGTAACCTCGAACAGTTGCAGCATTACTTAGAGGTGAAGCCGGATCAAGTCAAAGGAGCGATCGCTTCACTTTCCATGCTTTCCTACACGGGGAAAGGTACATTTTCCCCTGTAGAGGATGAATTGTCTGCTGTGCCGTTACCAAGAGAGCAACTGTCACAAGGCCTATCAGACTCGGAGCCTGAAGAAATTCCCGATTGGTGACGAGCAATTTTAGATTTTAGATTTTAGATTTTAGATTTTGGATGCAAGCATTAAAGTCACGCATCAAGAGCATCGAGTGCCGATCGCTTTCTTTCCCAAGGCAGAAGCCCTCACCCCTGGATTTGTTAAAATCGTTGGTCATGTGGAGCGGGTGCATCTCCAAAACCTGGTGCGATTCGTTTAACCTAAAATAAGCTGGAAAGCTTATGGAACGGTTAGCCCAGTTGATAAAAACTGGTGATAACTGATTACATTTATGGGTGAACCGCTGTGCGGTAAGTCCCATCCCTCAAGTGCAGAGGTGAAAGCATACCCCCTAGTTTGTTGGGTAGCAACCAATAGACTAAAGCGGGGTTAAAAGGCAGAACTACTGGTAGCCAAAACTGGTAACTGTTGAGCGAGAGTCCAAGCGTAGCGAAAGCAAAGATGTGTCTGAACCATCGTAATGTATGAATGGTGTAACGGCTCGCGTCAATGGTGAACCCGTAGAAAAAATACGGTAAGAATCCCTGACCAACACCAAGCCAAAAGGTAAGGATAGGGCATAAGTGGATCCGGATCTAACTTATAGGCACCGCCCGTAATCCCGGTGGAGAGCATCACAGCTAAAGACTCAATCAATATGTAATCGGAACGAAGTAACTCTCTTAAATCTCTGAATAGGTCGATGTTCAGTAAGTAGCTAACGAATGGTTTAAGGGAGAGGGATTGTATCAAAAGCGAATGCCTCACTGTAATGGTGTGGATATGCTGACAGATACACGGTATTTCCAAAGGAATAGAACAAGTAGCAAAGCATATATCTAAAACGCTGAACAATCAGACGGTGGAGTGGAAAGACATCAACTGGCGAAAGCTAGAACGGGTGACTTTTAAGTTGCAAAAGCGAATATTCCAAGCGAGTGAACGTGGTGATGTTAAAGCAGTTCGCAAACTTCAGAAGACCCTGATTAGGTCTTGGTCTGCAAAATGTATTGCTGTGCGTAGGGTGACACAAGATAACAAAGGTAAAAATACGGCTGGTGTGGATGGCGTGAAATCCCTGACCCCAAAGCAACGTACTAACCTGGTTGGTAAGTTAAAGTTGGAAGGCAAGGCAAAACCCACTCGTAGGGTTAATATTCCCAAACCCGGAACAACCGAAACTAGACCATTAGGGATACCCACAATCAACGATCGTGCATTGCAAGCGCTATGTAAGATGGCGCTAGAACCAGAGTGGGAGGCAAAGTTTGAACCTAACTCTTATGGTTTTAGACCAGGAGTGCGATTCGTTGGGTAGAAACTAGCCCTGAAATGGGTAGAGGATTACCCGCAAGTAACATAAGAACCTTGACAATTTGATAGTCATGTGGGTGAGAGAAAAGTATCCTAGAACCGCTCAAGTCCCACCCTCCAAGTGCAGGAGTGAAAGCACACAGAGCGCAGTTCTGAACTGTGTCCCCCAGGGTAGCGACTAGCCATCAATCCCTGAAGCGGGGGTGAAAGGTGTCAATGCTGGAAGCCTAATCTGGCAATCACCAAGCAAGAGTTCATGAGTAGGCATACGAAGGTACGTTTAACCATCGTCATGAAAAACCAGCGGAATCAGGCTTACACGCTGGGAGTCCCAAACAGGGCAAGGATAATGGGGAGTTGGCAATTCCTGGTTGACCAACAAGCACTTCCTCCAAACCCGGTGGATAGTACCGCTCTAAAAACTCTATCAATGGCTATCAGAAACGAAGTAACCTCTCGTAAGCTCTCAGTCAGGTCGATGACTGAGTAGGTGCTAACCGGATGCTGCGAGTAGGAAAGATTGAGTCAAAAGCCAAAGCCTGAAGTAATGTTCAGGATATGCAGACAGACTCACGATGTTTGGAAGATAGAGACTCAAGTAGTGAGTATAAATGTCTAAAACGAGTTTAAAGACTACGGTGGAATGGCGCTCGATTAACTGGCGCAAGCTAGAGCGGCGAGTTTACAAGCTCCAAAAGAGAATCTATCAAGCCTCTCAACGTGGTGATGTAAAGGCATTACGCAGACTCCAAAAGACGTTGATGAATTCTTGGTCAGCAAGAGCATTATCGGTTCGTAGAGTTACCCAAGATAACACTGGCAAAAAAACAGCAGGAGTGGATGGAATTAAATCTCTATCCCCAGCAGCTCGTTTGAAGTTAGTAAACAACTTAAAACTGGGTTCTAAGGTCAGCCCGACCCGGAGAGTATGGATTCCAAAACCGGGAACGGAAGAGAAGCGACCTCTAGGTATACCTACAATGAAAGACCGAGCCTTGCAAGCACTCGTCAAGATGGCACTAGAGCCTGAATGGGAAGCGCGATTTGAACCCAACAGTTATGGATTCAGAGCCGGAAGGTCATGTCATGATGCAGTTGAAGCAATATTCAACGAGATTAGGTATAAAGCCAAATACGTGCTAGATGCCGACATCTCCAAGTGTTTCGACCGCATCAACCATGTAGCACTGCTAAACAAACTTAATACATTCCCCACCATTCGCCGTCAAATACGAGCCTGGTTAAAAGCGGGAGTGATGGACAATATGCAGCACTACGAGACATCTGAGGGTACTCCACAGGGCGGGGTAATTTCCCCACTACTAGCAAATATTGCCCTCCACGGGATGGAACACCGGATTAAGCAAGCTTTCCCCAGAAGGACAATAGTCAAGAAAGGGAAATACTCTGGTTATCAATCAGGAGCAACATTAATCAGGTATGCAGATGACTTCGTGATTCTCGCGCGTTGACATAACCGTTGTCCAAAGATGCCGAGAGATAATCTCGGAATGGTTAAAAGACATAGGCTTGGAATTGAAGCCCAGTAAAACCAGACTGACGCATACCCTCTCAGAAATAGAGGGTGAAAAACCAGGGTTCGACTTCCTTGCTTTCAATATACGTCAGTTTCCCAAAGGAAAACACCAATCAGGTAAAAACACTCAAGGGGAAAAGCTAGGATTCAAAACCATCATCACCCCAAGCCAAAACAAGATTAAGGTACATTACGACCTCATCGCAAGAGTTATTGACGCCCAAAAGTCAGCACCGCAAGCGGCGCTAATCCAACGAATAAACCCCATCATACGGGGATGGGCAAACTACTATGCGACTGTAGTAAGTAAAGAAACTTACGCAGAATTAGACGACCTGGTGTATCGAAAACTTGTAGCTTGGGCAACCCACCGCCACCCAAAGAAATCAAAGTCATGGGTGTCAAAGAAATATTGGCAATCTATGGGCGGTGACAACTGGGTATTCGCAACCAGGAAAGAGGGTACAAGCCCACTTCGGTTACTTGACCATGCCGACACTCCAATAGTGCGTCATGTGAAAGTTAAAGGCGAATCGTCACCATACGACGCGAACCTAGTTTACTGGAGTACAAGAAGGGGTAACAACCCAGAAATGCCAATTAGGGTATCAAAACTCTTGAAAAGGCAAAAAGGGAAGTGCGCCCACTGCGGATTGTTTTTCCGTGAAGACGATGTGATGGAAATTGACCACAAAATCCCGAAATCGCAAGGTGGAAAGGATTCTTACGATAACTGGGAACTTCTACACAGACATTGCCACGATACAAAGACCGCCTCAGATGGCAGTCCCGGCAACAAATCCGGCTGCAATAGTGCCGAGCCTAAGCTCACCAAAAGACTTGAAAAAGTCGCAGACAAATGGGTAATGAGGTATGCGTGACAAGCACCAAATCATTGAGGAGCCGTGTGAAGGGAAACTTTCATGCACGGTTTTGAAGACCAGCGAGGCTGGTGACAGTCTCGCTGAGTTTAATAGAAGTTGTCAAGACGCAATTGGAGCAATATTTAACAGCATTAAACAAAAAGCCAAATATGTGCTTGATGCTGATATTGCTAAATGCTTCGACCGTATAGACCATAAAGCATTACTCACAAAAATAGCCACATTTCCTGCTATGAAACAGCAAGTAAGAACTTGGCTCAAGGCAGGATACTGTGACCAAGGAAATCTCTTTCCTACTAATGAAGGTACACCACAAGGTGGGGTAATTTCTCCATTACTTGCGAATATTGCCCTACATGGTATGGAAGCAAGAGTTAAGCAATACGCGGAAACACTAAAAGGAAAAAAACGGGATAACCGCGTTGCTCTTAGTCTAATCCGGTATGCAGATGATTTTGTGATAATCCATGAGGATTTGAACGTAGTCTTAAAGTGTAAAGAGATAATTGCTGATTGGTTAAATGATATGGGATTGGAATTGAAACCAAGTAAAACAAGATTAACCCACACCCTTAACGAAATAGATGGAAATGTTGGGTTTGAGTTCTTAGGGTTCCACATACAACAGCACAAAACAGGAAACTACAGATGTGCCGTTAATCCACACGGAACCCCACTAGGTTTTACTACACTAATTACACCTTCAAAAGCCAAAGTCAAAAGTCATTTATCAAAAATTGCTGAAGTAATAGACACCCATAAGAATGCCCCCCAAGCTACTTTAATTAGTAGGCTAAATCCAATAATTAGGGGATGGTAAAACTATTACTCAACAGTTGTTAGCAAGAGAACATTTAGCAAGGTTGATAAACTAACATACGATAAATTAAGAGCTTGGGCAAGAAGAAGGGGAAACGGGAAGATCAATAAGAACAAATACTGGAGAACAGTAGGCGACCGTAATTGGTGTTTCAGCACCGAGAATGGATTGGAATTAAAACAACATTCAGATACGCCAATCAATCGTAAGGCATATCCAAATAAAGGCTGTTGCCAGTCCATTTGATGGAAACTGGACTTATTGGAGCAAGCGAAGAGGTGAATACCCAGAAACTCCTAACAGGGTTGCATCCTTAATCAAGCGTCAAAAGGGTATTTGTCCTCACTGTGGTTTGTACTTTACCAGTACAGACATTGTAGAAGTTGACCATATTAAACCAACCTCGTTAGGTGGAAAGGATACCTACGACAACCTACAACTTCTGCATAAACACTGCCACGACACAAAGACTGCAACAGATGGGTCAATACATTCTAAAGAAAGTGTCAAAACCCGATAGCGTGTCTTGAATCGTATCCATAACAAGGATGGAATTATCAAGGAGCGGAATGATGCGAAAGTATCACGTTCCGTTCTGAAGGAGAGGTAGGAGTGGTAACGCTCCTATCGACTCTAACCTTTGAAGAATTTTTATAAATATGTGGCTAAAATTTGGTGTTGCTCCCGACGGTAACTTGGTGAGCATAGATGAAGTGGCGCGCGGAAAAACTCAGCTAACTTGTCTCTACTGCGGAGGCGGATTGACAGCAAAAAAGGGTTCCGTGAAAGAACATCACTTCGCGCATACCGAGGAAACTTGCAAGCCCGTGTCGCAGCGGATTAAAACCAAAGCTTTCCCATCGCTGCCTCTCTACGATAATTTCACCATCCAGCTGTATGGTGAGGAATTGGAGCAGTTGAAAGTGCTGTGGAAAGAGTACGGGGCCCAAAAGCGATCGATTCCCAAAGACTTGGTAAACTTTCGGTGGCAGTTGAAAGGATTGCTAGAGTCGGAGGGATCTCGCTCTTACCAGTTTACTGACTTGGGTAAAATCCCAGTGGGTGCGCTTCCCCTGGCGTTGTTCAACCAAGTCCAGGAACCGCTGCTGCTGTTGGAGCTGGCTTCGTTGGAAGGCTCTGTAGAAATTGCTGAAGCTGCGGGTTTATCTTGTTTAGAAGAACGGCGGGCTGACTTGCTGATTTATCGAGCGCAGCTTCGTCGGATTTTGGTGAATTCGCTCTATTTTCTGGAGGTCAAAGCGGACGGCCACTGCTTCTATAAAATTGTGGTGACAACTCGATCGATCTCCGAACGCATCGCGGAAGTGCAGCGGGATGTGAGGGCGCATTACTCGGATGTTGCCGTCAACTTACTAGGATTGTGGGAACACCGGGGGAATGTGGAGCTGTACTTCAAGCACCGATATCAACCCTTTAACTACCGGATTGGGAAACTGACGGAGTATTTTGTGTTTCCGAACGTCAAGGCGGTGCTGAATGATTTGTATGAGATGAAACCCAAAATGCTGAGTGATGTTGAGGTGGAGATGATCGGCGGCAGCGTGGAAAAGGATGTGAGTTAAAATTGAGAGAGCAGCGGGTTAGATAAGTGCGATCCACTTACAAACATAATTGATTGCAGTACAGTTACAAGTGTTGATTAAGCAACTATCACTAAGAAACTTTAGGTAATTATGAAACACCTTTTCGCTCCGAAACAAAAAGTATAATCGTGCAAAGACTGAATAATTTACTACCATAAAGCACCCCATCTGATTATACAACAAGCCTACAATGTTCGCTGGAAAAAAAGTCGAGCTAATCGCTCACTGAGAACGTGTTAATACTTTGTTGAAACGAGGGTATACGCTCTTCAAATTCCTCAGCACTGGTAGTGAATGCAACAGTCCACATATTGCTTCCCTGCTTAATCGTGTAGACTATCTGTTTGACAGATGTTCCATTCGGAATTATTGTTTCTGTCCCAATCTGACCTGCCTGATAGCCGCCAAGCGATACCTTCTTCTGCTCCACGACACGAATTTCGCTAGGTAATTGTTTGGTAATCATATCCAAGTATGTATCTGTCGTCACTGTAGATCCAACTGACTCTACAGCAATAGCGACATTAGTCAGAAAACCGGCTTTACCCACCTTCGAGTCATGAGCCCAAATGGCGTATGCGGATGGATTCTGTTTGAGAGACTGAGCTACCTGCTGATAGTAGGGTCCCCAAGATTCCAGCTCTTGAACCACCACGTCCAGATTTTTGCTGATATCTCCGCCCCTATAACTCTCCGGTAACTGCAATTGGGCACCGCGTCCCTCAAACTTTTTCCAACCTGGGATGGTGGTGGTTTGTGTGGCGGCAAACGGACTTGATCTTTGTTGAGAGGTTTCTGGCTGCTTGCAGCCTATGACTAGGCTTGGTAGCAACAGACAGAGTATCAGCAAAAAGTGTTTTTTATTCATGGAATTATAGTTTATACCCCAACTTGGTATCACTCATGATTGTATGTCTGAACGCAACTTGGTATGAGATTTGATATATTTTTGGTACTTCGGCGAATGTAACTTTAACACTTCTCTTTGTGATGAATTTCATCTAAATAGCCAGCAGATTGATTTATCTTGTACTTGGACACAGGTCACGGCCAGTTGGCGGTTTATGGCGCGCTTGTAGCTCTCTTCTTCAGAAATCCGTTGTAAGGTGGTGGGATGGCGGAAATATACCACACCGCAGACACCATCTATGGTCATGCTATCCTCGGCACAAGGTTTTTCTCCGCGCCCTTGTAATCCCCACGTCATTTTTGTTTGCCCGCCATCTTCCCAACGCAAAGTCCTTCCTCCGCCTCCAGCCCAAGAAACCGACTCATAGATGCAGGTTTGTTTAAGTTCTACTTTGTCTTGACGAAGCAACCAACAGGAAACAGATGCTCCCTCAATTCTCCCTGCGCGTGCAGGTGTGGCAACAATACCCAGTGCTAGAATCGGTAGGAAAACCGACAAAGTTTTTACGTTTTTATCCACGGTTAACATATTCGGAAATAAGGGGAGTGTCAGGCTTAGCAAGTTCTATTGTCACCATGACCAATCTATTACCAAACTTGTTGCCGAGCGCCACCAATACGCCAACTTTTGGAGAAACTGAACCAAACCCAACACGCCCCCAATCTCGAAGAGTGCGGTCGCTACACTTTCTATGCACACAACCCTAGCCCCCATTGCATCGGCTTGCCTAACTAATTATTTCGCGTTTCCTAATGTCAAGGTCGTGTTGCGGGGTTTGTACGAGAGGACACCCAAAGTGCGAGCGTGATATTGAGTTGGATGCCAAAAGCGACGGGGGTAGGAAGTGAAGAAGTGCGATCGCTACACTGGTTACCAAAAAATAGGGTCTAAAGCCCCGTCCTTATAGGACGGCTTTAATCTTCTTTTTAATTGTAAATATTTGTTAAATAAATACATTAAAAGGAATGGTATTTATGAATGTGGTAAAATAATTGCATGATAGTTTTAGAGTTTAAATTAAAAGGCAAAGCGGAGCAATATCGGGTCATCGACGAGATGATCAGAACAGCTCAATTTGTCCGAAACAAAACTCTAAAATATTGGACAGAAAATCAAGGAATTAAGTTAGTAGACCTGTACAAGCAATGCGCCATCCTGGCAAAAGAGTTTGAATGGGCGGGCAAGCTTAACTCGATGGCACGTCAAGCTTCGGCGGAACGTGCCATTTTCGCTATCCAACGTTTCTTTGCTAATTGCAAAGCTAAAAAACCAGGGAAAAAGGGATACCCGCAGTTCAAGAAGCATACCCGTTCTGTTGAATACAAAACTTCAGGATGGGAACTTTCTCCGGACAAAAGATGCTTGACACTTAAAGACGGTTTTGCCGCTGGCAAATTCAAGTTAATCGGCAGTCGGGACTTGCATTTCTATGCACCCGGTGAAATAAAACGAATCAGAATTGTGCGTCGTGCCGACGGCTACTACGCCCAATTCTGTATTAATGTGGAGCGGAAAGAGGAGCCTATTCTTATTGGAAAAGTTCTTGGAATAGATGTTGGATTAAACCATTTCTATACCGATAGTGATGGCAAAACGGTCGCTAACCCTCGCTACCTCCGAAAAAGTGAAAAAGCTTTGAAGAGATTGCAGAAGCGAGTTTCTCGAAAGAAGAAAGGCTCTGGTAATCGGAAAAAAGCAATTAATAAGTTGGGAAGAAAACACCTGAAGGTCACGAGGCAGCGTAAAGACTTCGCCATAAAGACGGCGTTGTGCGCGGTAAAATCTAACAATTTTATAGCCTATGAAGACCTTCAGGTTAAGAATATGGTAAAAAACCATAAGCTTGCTAAATCAATTAGCGATGCAGCTTGGTCACAATTTGCTCAGTGGTTGGAGTATTTTGGGAAAGTCTACGGTAAAACCGTGAGTGCTGTAGCCCCTCAAGACACCTCGCAAGAGTGTTCAAATTGTGGCAATCTGGTCAAAAAAACCCTGTCAACCCGAACCCATATTTGTGGTTGTGGAACGATACTCGATCGTGACCACAATGCCGCTCGCAACATTTTGGCGAAAGGGTTGAAGCAGGCAAAAATTAATTTAAATACGGCGGGGCACGCCGAAATTCACGCTTGCGGACAGACCGACCTCTACTCTTTGATGGCAGCATCAATGAGCAAATCGACTGGCTGATTCAAGAATCCCTGCGCCTTCAGGCCAGGGAGTGTCAAATCCTTGTTCTAAGTATCATTGGCTGGAGCAATATCAACTGCAATCACCGTAGCATAGGGATTGAGAGCTTCTTCAGGCACTTGAATCGTTAACTCCCCAAGAGGATCGGCACTTAACATAGAATCGACAATGGCACAGCGAGTTGAGTATTGTAATGATTCCCCTCCAGCGACTTGAGAAACGGCTTGAATCCGTTTAATGGGTACACCTCTTACTGTTACTGACTCGTAGGGCTTCATTAGCAAGTGTAGGTAAAAGCGATTGCCCCGCCGAGTAGAAGGGCCGTAGAATTGCCAAGGTTCCAGTCCAGGCTGTGTTCCTACGATACTCTGGGCATGAACAGCTATCCATGCTTCTACGGATTGCAACAAATCCAATTGTTCAGATTGAATCTGCCCATTGCCCGTAGGACTGACATTCAACAGCAAATTGCCGCCTTTACCTGCAACTTCACAGAGGGTATGAATAAGTTGGCGAGCTGACTTGAATTGGGTGTCCTTCGGGTTGTAACCCCAGCTTTCATTCAGAGTTAGGCAAGCTTCCCAAGTGCGTTGAGGCGGTTGGGGGGGAATGAATTGCTCGCAGGTATCGAAGTCTCCAAATCCAGGGAGGCGATCGTTGATTAGCAAATGCGGTTGCAGCGAGCGAATCATTTCATGTAGCTGTCTAGCTTGCCATTGCTCTGTTTTTCGCTCCCAACCGCCATCAAACCAAAGCAAGTCAATCTTTCCGTAGTTGCTCAACAATTCTCTGACTTGAGCGAACATAAATTCTAGGTAGCGCTCCCACTGAGAACTCGTTGGCTGTCGAAATTTCCCAAACTGATACGGTTTGTCGGCTTCTGTAAAAGCCGGGTAGTTAGGGTAATGCCAGTCAATCAAGGAAAAATACAACCCAATTCGCAAACCCTCCGCCCGCATCGCCTCCACAAATTCTCGGACAATATCTTTTTTGTACGGCGCATACTCGATAGAAAAGTCGGATTCCTGGGTATGAAATAAGGAAAATCCATCATGATGTTTAGCCGTCAAAATCACATACTGCATCCCCAAGCGTTTCGCTAAATGCGCCCAAGTTTGAGGGTTGTATTCAGTCGGATTGAAAGTTTGGGCGGTGCGGTGATAGTCCGCTACTGGAACATCTTGGCAGTACGGCAAGCTAAAGACGCCTCCCACCAACGGCCAAGATAATTCGTACCCACACTGGCTGCTGTGACTCCAGTGAACAAACATTCCCAATCGTGCTGTCTCAAACCAGTTGTTTTCTTGAGTCATTGGTTCACCCTGAAATATAGGCGGCATTGTGAAAGAGTAATGTTTACTCGCAGGTAAAATTAATAAGCTAGGGTATACTTCTTTGTTGGATTTGGCTGCAATGAACCTCCCCATAATACCCCACTGAAAATCATGAAAGCAGACACCATCGAAATTGTTGGTTTTCACGCACATATTTACTTTGACAGTGATAGCCGTGATGCTGCTGCGCGTGTACGCGAAGGATTGGCTCAGTTTGAGGTGCAGCTAGGGCGCTGGCACGACAAACCCATTGGCCCTCACTCTCAAGCGATGTATCAAGTTGCGTTTTTACCCCCGCAGTTTGGCAAAGTCGTTCCCTGGTTGATGCTCCACCGCGAGGGGCTAAATATTCTCGTCCATCCCGAAACAGGGGACGATGTGGCAGACCACACAACACATTCTTTGTGGCTGGGAGAAAAACTAGAGCTGAATGTCGAAGTTCTGCGACCTAGGACAGCCAACGCGAAGTTCTAAGTCATCGCTTTCTGCGGTGGATTGCTCTATGTAGAGCAAATACTACTTGCTAGGTTCGGTAGTCCGCAAACTAAATTATTTGCTCAGAGATATCGTTGATTAATTAGTCAAAAGCAGGCTAATCTTTGGCAATTGTAATTTATTTGAAGTAACAAATGACAGTCAAAGCTATTTCCGCCACCATCCTTCTAGGTGCAATTCCGCTTCATGTTTACCAGCTACCCGACGGTGGCTACAAAGTCGATGCAATTGGGGTTATGGGTGCGGTGGACAAAAAGGGCAGCGCCTTGAGCCGGTTTCTCACTGGGAAATCGCCCTTGGCTCTGCCTTTTGGCGGATATAATTTTACGCAAGCTCAAAGCATTCCAGTTGAAGGCAACGCTCAATTAATCAAGCCTATTCCCATTGCATTAGCTACGGCATACTGGCTCAATGAAGCAACCAAAGGCAACGTGAAAGCTCAAGCTTTAGTGCAAGCCAGCATGGCAGAATCCATCGAACGGCGGGCTGACACAGCATTCAGCATCAAGCGTACTGAACCAGAGTACAATCTGCGGTTTGGTGAATTCGTTGATTCGGTTATGTTGGAGAATCGGCAAGAGATTACGAACAGGAGATTGCCCGGTGACGATTTGTACTTGCCAGATGGGATTAACTGACCAGGAGTGCGATCGCTCCTGCAACTGCGCTAGTTTATTGATTAAAGTTTGCCCCGAAACACAGCTATGTACATCTCCCGTTTTCAGTTGCTTAATTACAAATCATTCCGGGATTCTGGGGTGTTAGAATTCCAACCCGGCATCAATATTATTGTGGGAGCCAACAATTCAGGAAAAACAGCGCTATTGGAAGCTTTGACCCTAAGTTTTAAGACCAGCCCGCACCGCAGTATCGAAACGCTTCCCCAACCCAATTCAACGCCGAACCGAGAATCAGTCGCCAAAGTAACTTTAATCTTCACAAAAGCAGAAATTCACAGCCTGTTCGATAATTTATCACCCAACTGTTATGTAGGATTGTCTTCGGCTGGCAATTCGTACTTGCCCGCATCCGAAGTGCTTGCTTTATTCCAAAAGTGGATGGACAATCCCAGCGATGTAGAGTTAACTGTTTCAAAATCGACGGCTAATTCAGTAAACCGGGATGGCATTTCAATCAAAGATTTAGATCCGGCTATAAAATTAACAGACTATCGACCAGAAAATTTTACTATCGGCTCTTCAAGAAACCGAAACAAAAATATTCTCAGAAAAGACGCTAGCGGTCGTTTTTCCTTAGACCAAGGAACTAATAAAACAGATTCTAGTTATACAGAGGAAGATTTTTTTGTAACGCTTTTTCACACATTCAGAGAGCGCGTTTCCCAATTGCAAGCCCAGCGGTTTGTTGGAGACTGCTCTGTGGGAAACGATGAAGAGCTTAATTCAAGGGCTTCAAACCTGGCTGAAGTTATTCATTTATTGGAATCGCCCAGTAAAAAAAAGTTATACGAAAGTTTCAATCAGCACGTCTCTACCATGTTTCCACAGTTTGAATGGGTTTCAACTAAAATTTTATCGAAGCAGACTCGTCAGCCTCCAGATCTTAAAATATTACTTTGGCCTACAAAAACTCTCGAAAGCGGTAGAGAAGACTTGGCATTTAGCTTGTCAGACTGTGGAACTGGTACCGGTCAAGTGCTGGCGATTCTTTACGCGGTACTGGCTTCCCCAGAACCCAGACCGATTATTATTGACGAACCCCAATCTTATTTGCATCCAGGGGCGGCCAAGAAGCTGATACAAATCCTCAAAGAGTTTCCGCAGCACCAATATTTTATTGCCACTCATTCGGCCGAGATTATTTCCGCTGCCAATCCCTCAACTATTGTGAAACTTCGATATGAGGACGGCAAAACCCAAGCATCAATGATGAATGCAAAAGATATTAAGGAACAGCGCTCTCTATTAGCCGAACTGGGGGTGAGTTTGTCTGATGTTTTCGGTGCCGACAGCATTCTTTGGGTGGAAGGGCCGACCGAGGAACTGTGCTTCCCGCTCGTATTGTCCAAGCTAGAGCCAAAACTCTTGACAGGAACCAAAATTGTCAGCATCAAAAACACGGGGGATTTATTGGGAAAGAAAGCTCACTTTGTTGATGTTATGTTTGACCTATACCAACGGCTCAGCGGTGGGAATAATTTGTACCCTCCTGCTGTAGGTTTTGTGTTTGACCGGGAAAATAGAACTAAACAGGATCTCGCGGATTTGCAGAAAAGGAGCTCGGAAGCAGTTCATTTTCTCGAAAGGTGTATGTATGAAAATTACCTGCTGCATCCCGATGCTATAGCAGCCGTTCTCAATCAAGACGATGCGGGACGAGAACACGCTCTTACCAGCGAAGCTGTTCGAGAAGGGCTGGAAAGCAATAAAGATAAGTTAAAGGAAAAGAAGGATTGTTTCTCTAAAGATGCTACTCCAGAGGAGCTATCAAATCCCCAATACGTTGACAAAAATATTAACGCAGCAAAACTGCTCGATCTGCTGTTTGCCGAGTTATCGTTCGCGCGGGTCAAGTTTAGGAAAACCAAACACTCAATCATGCTTACAGAATGGTTGCTTGAAAATAACCCAGAACACTTTGCCGAGCTAGCTCAATTTTTGCGAGGTATCCTTGACAAAGGTAAGGCAGCGGTGGATTGACGCGAGTGCGCTCGCCCATCAACTTTGAGCGGCTGTTACTGAGCAAATTCCACCAGCAGCCGGCGATCGCGTAAGAAATTTAACTGACGGGCATTGTTGAGGTTGTGCGCGGAAAAACTCAGCTAATTTGCCTCTACTGCGGTGGCGGACTT
Organism: Microcoleus sp. MON1_C1; assembly: GCF_036701945.1. Classification (NCBI taxonomy): domain Bacteria; kingdom Bacillati; phylum Cyanobacteriota; class Cyanophyceae; order Oscillatoriales; family Microcoleaceae; genus Microcoleus; species Microcoleus sp. MON1_C1. Next base: position 15,431 of record NZ_JAUBRO010000081.1, read on the forward strand.
ACAGCGAAAAAAGGTTCGGTGAAAGAACACCACGCAAGCCCACACCGGGGGAACTTGCAAGGCAAGTCAGCCAGCTACTCACAACTAAAGCCTTCCTCTGGCTTCCCCTCTACGACTATTTCAAAATCCAACGAGAGGGCGAGGAATTACAACAATTGAAAGTGCTGTGGAAAGAGTACGGTGCTGCTAATTGTCCGATTCCGAAAGATTTGATAAACTTACGAAGGCGGTTGTTGAGATTGCTAGAATCAGAGGGAGCTAACTTTCTGGGCGATTGCATTCCCTGATTGTGTCGCGGATAGAGAACACTTTGGAATTACAGCGCCAAACCTCATGACAGGATCTTTTCACTTGGTTTACAAAGAAATCTACAAAGACCAGTCGATTGAAATTTATTGTTTCAGTCAGTTTATGCCTGGTGGAATTGGCTCTTCTCACTACTATGCCATTATTGATGATTACACATTGCCTGGAAATTTTGATTGCCGCTCCCATAATCCTTTTCTTGCTTCGGAGGATACAGGAAATCAGCCAACTCCCGAGCATTCGTTGGCACTTGCAGCAGCCAAAGCTTATTGCGAGCGCGAGGCTGAAGCGCTAGAGCGACGCGGAGACGAACTACTTTCCCTCTCCCTATCCTATCGGGAAGCTAAAACCTTACTGCGTGCAATTAGAGTCGCTTGGAAGCACGAGCAAATTGCGACGCACAATTTGGGAGAACGAATAGAAGTTCTACTTCAAGAACCATCTGCCGTAGGACTTACACGCCCTACGAATTTATTATCTCGTGCATTAACAAAAATACGTCGTTCTCTTAGCATTGAGTGACTCTAGGCATAGGTCTGGATTTTGTTTAGCTTGTCTATTGCGACAGCCTTTGCACCGAAAGCAGGACAATTGCCCTTAAGGATCATTTATTCTCCGCTGCTATACAAAGGCGTGGATGAATTGTATTGCACAGATAAAAACAGAACAAGCCAATGGGACGGAAAGCTAAACTCAAGCAACTAATACCAATTCTCCGTGAACAATAGTCCGGACAGTTTTCAATCACTAACGGCAGAATGAGGGTTTGGGCCTTCTCAGTGAGGTCAAATGCTAACGGTAGAATGAGTGTTTCAGCCTCGGTTTCAAAAACTGTCCGGAGTATTGCTAAAAGACACTTAAACCTCTTACTTTTTTGGGGAGTAAGCCCGGAGTTGATGGAACGTCCCCCAACCATTCCATTGACCGTCTGGTGGCTCCCAATACTTGACATATCGAGCGGTCGTCGGGGGAATTGCAACATCAATATCAAGTTTATTGAAACTGGTATTTGGAGAGTAAGGATGGACTATCTCAGAAGCTAATCGCCAAGTTTTATTATCGGTTGAAACCTCAATGCGAAAGGTTAGGAAATTCTTAAACGCACCATCCCAATCAATATTGTAGCCAACACCGTTGAGTGAATAAACGGCACCTAAATCAACAATTTGAAAGGTGCCAGTGCCTTCATTGGTTCCGTTTCCCCACCGCCCCAGTTTTGGATAATTCGTTGTTGTTTGGTAATCAGCAGGATCGTTAGCATTAGCCCACCCAGGATAGGTAATCCCTCCGTTTCTGGCAATCACTCGTTTGCCCGCAGCTACGTTGATGCCTGATATCGGCTTCGACGAAGCAAGATTGCTCAGGGGTGCTGATTCCACTGCTGGCGGTGGAAGTGTAGGGGTGTTTGATACTTGTTGAATCGATTGAGAACAGCCAGCCACAGCTCCCGTAGCTAGGAAGATCCAAGCAAACCAGGCACACAATTGTTTCATCATTAGAGGAGGGACGATCGCCCCGGCAAATTAGGGATATTATTCAAGGATATGCTCGCCTCTGTTCTGGGGGAAACTAAAACCGAACCAAAAACCCAAACCCAACCCACAACCCCCACAGGTAGGCCATGCCCAAAATCCATGAGTGCGATCGCTTTTATGCCAGGAGAAGACGGTATTCTGAGTAATGGGAACAAAAGCGATCACCCTATAGAGAGATGAGCTTTGACGTTTATGGCAAAACCCAAAAGGTATCCAAAGAATTGGCGAGAGATTGCGTTATCCGTGAAAGAAAGTGCGCTCTGGCGCTGTGCTAAATGCAACCAACAATGCCTCCGACCCGGTAAGAAAAATGGCTTAACCAAGTCCGAACGCTGTGCCTTAACTTTGACCGTACACCACCGCAACCGGATACCGGAGGACAACCGCCCAGAAAACTTAATAGCCCTTTGTACTGCGTGTCATCTTTCTTATCACAACCGCGGGCAATCCAACGTCTCGCCTGGACAATTATCGCTGTTCCCCGATGATGGCATTGACTGGGATATGATGGATTGCTCTCTGGAATCGGCAATTGAAAATATCAGAGAATATTAAAGAATTAGCAGAACTGCTTCAACCCTTGCAGCAAGAAGATAAAAATCTGCACGGAACACGCGCAGATTCTCACCAATACAAACTGAGGCCAACGCTTGCGGAAGCCGAGTTGCAAAGTAAAGTTTCGAGCGGCAACATCAAATCAAGCTGCCCGAAGATTACCGTACCCAATTTATTTCTTTGAAGCTCCAGAACTCCCCGCTCAGCTTGAGTTAAACGAAGACAGGATAGTTATCAAAATCCATCTTTCGCCTTTCATCTTAGCCTAACCTTGAGATAGTTGCTATTTGTAGGAAGCGCAAAGCAACAGACACAAACCGAGATTTTTTCCTTGCAAGGCAGCCTGTACCCCGCCATTTGGAGGGGGCTATTTTAACTATCTAAAACCACCGGATTTGGTGAGGTCAGACTTAAACTGAAGCCAATACTATCATTTTATAACGTAATAAAAGCCAGCGTTTATGAAGAAAAAATCCTCAATACCAGATGCAATTCTGGCTATAGATTTTGGCGGCTTATCTACTAGAGTTTTCTGCCAAAGCTCGCAAGCAGGCAGTAAAGCAAGCTCCTTTGTAATGGAATCGCAGGTGGGGCCGGTGAGCCAAGACATAGCCAATTGTTTCACCAAACCTAACCTCGCATCAGCATCTCCCGAAAATATTGCTTGGGTGGCAATTGGCAATGAATGCCGAGCCGTTGGCTACCTGGCAGCATCGCAATTCAATGCTCACATCGGTTTGGCGGGGCTGAAGTACAGTAGCGCTTTGTACAAAGCTCTAGCAGCTTTGTGGGTAGTGTCGCGGAAGTTAGATTTAGGCAATCAATTTAGCGCTGCGATCTCCGTTTTCTTGCCCCCAGGCGAATTTAATGACTCCAAGCAATTTTTTGAGCTATTAAGCCAATACTCTGCTTCATTTGAAACACCCACCGGCAAGCTATCCGTCGGGAGCGTGTCACTTTTGCAATAAGTATAAATGCTTAAAAAAGCAGAATAGTAGCTTTGAGCTATTGTTGAGCAAAA